>DASXED010000111.1:0-8379 GCA_036490295.1 Verrucomicrobiia bacterium
CAAACAATTTGACAATTTTCAGTGCTACACCGTCCGAAGTAGAGTCTTTAACCGCATCTTCTAGTTCTGAATCCTCTGTTGCCATGAATAGTGGTGATGGTTCTTTTGCACCTGACGATTCCAGTTCTTCATCTACTTCATCAAGTCAATCTACTACTGCGCCCGTGCGTCCGCCAAATAATCCTGTTAAGAATACAGCCGGAACAATCGGCATTGCTTATCAGCAATATCTTCCTGAAGGATTTGCAATCTCTCACGGACCTCAAACTGGCTGGCCTTATCCTGTGCAACCGCAATTTGTCACGCTTGACGGCGGCACTAACTTATTTTTTGACTATATCGTCACGGCAAAAACTGTCGGAGATAATTTCAGTCAAGCTATGAAAAAAGGCGGTTGGAAAACTGCGTTTGACGAGGGCAATAATAGCGTAACATATACAGATTTGAAAAAAACTTCGCTGGGCGGCAACAGCATTTTCAACAACGTGAATTTCGGAGTTTTATTGGGACACGGTTCTTATTCCACGACGGCGGAAGATGATAATGTCAAATACACATATTTTTGGCTTTGGAATAATAACAATAATGCTTCTACTCCCGTGCGATTTGCTGATTTTGATTTTGGCGGGTCTGATCCTGTCAATGGCTTGCGTTGGATGACGGTTATCGCCTGCAATATGCTGAATTCAAGCGATTACAGTAGCATGAAGAATAATTCCAGATTACCAATCAATGACAATTTGCACCTGCTAAATGGAGTCAATGGCGCATTTTATGGAGTTCCAACTGTTGGGACATATTACGCGACCAATTTGCTCGGTGGTGTAAGTATTAAACAATCATGGATCAATGCAGGACAGCAAGCTTATGCACACTATAGTTTGGCAAATTCGGTGAATTTTGTCACTGTCGGCTGGCCTGATTGTCAAAACGATACCTTGACCTCGTATTCTTCACCGGACTCTGACGATGGCCTTCAATCCACTACCATAAAAGTTTCTCCGTAGAGATGAAGATTGTTTTATTCATCATTGCAACATTCATTGCGGGCTTTTCCCTGCCAGCCGATTCACTTCGGCTGGTGGGCGTGGCTTATCTGCCGCCGACAAATCTTGAAATTACTTGGAGCGCACCAACGAACGAACTGCCTCACGGTCTTTGGGTGTATAAAGTAATCCCCCAAGACTTTTCAATGGCCGTCATTTCAAATGCGATGGCAATCGGCTCTTTTCAGGCAAGAGACATAATCAATCCACGCGATACAAACATGATTCACTTTCAAGACAGAAAAGATAATTGGCGCAGAAGGCTGGAAATTGTTCCTTCCGAAGGATGGATTGGATATTTAGATCAATGGGAAACAAAAGAACCTCTGAAAAATGTTCCCAGCGAGGATGAAGCCACAAAACTGGCAATGGATTATTTATTTCAATTAGGCATAGACCGTTCTCAATTTGTCCGCAAGGCACGCATAAATCCAACAACCGTCATACGACTTCATCAGGGACAGAAATCGCCCGAAGAAGTTGTCCGGCGTGAAGTGGTTCTTAATCGGTGCATTGATGGAGTCGAGCAGACCGTCGGCAGCTTTCGGATTACTTTTGGCAACAACGCAAAAGTTGAGGCGTTTGATTTAAGCTGGAGAAATTTGCAAGCATACGAATCTCACCAACTCGCAACCGCAAATGAAATCATTGGCTTAATTAAAGGCGGACAAGCCGTGATTCCTTTGCCGGAATTTGATTTTACGCAGTTGGATCAGGCCAAAAAACTGACCATTGCCAAAATCACTCCTTATTATTGGGGAGAATGGCCAAGTGACCCGCAAGATTTTGTTTATCCGTTCGCACAACTGGAAATGACTGCTGATTTGGGAAACACCAATTTCAACTTTCAACTTCGTTGCCCGATTCTTTCGACGAACAAATTTTAATAGCGGTTTTCGACAGCCAAAATTTTTCAAAAATCTTATTGCACAGGCGTTCGTGTGTCTCTATATTCCGCATTCCGTTTCTCTTGAACAAAACGGATTGAATTTGTTCACGGCAAAATCCGTGACGCACAAAATGAAAGCCAGACTTTACGAAAAATACGCGAAGGAAGTCGCGCCGGCGCTGAAAGAAAAGCGCAAATACACGAACATCCACCAGATTCCGAAGATGGTGAAGATCGTCGTGAACATGGGCGTGAGCGCGTCGCTGGAAAAAGGCGCGGTCGAGGACGCGGCGAAGGATTTATCGCTGATCACCGGTCGCAAGCCGGCCATCAGCAAGTCGCGCCACAGCATCGCGCAGTTCAAACTGCGTGAGAATATGCCGATCGGTTGCCGCGTGACGTTGCGCCGCGACGAGATGTATGAATTTTTTGACCGGCTCGTCGCAACGGCGCTGCCGCGCATCCGCGATTTTCGCGGGTTGTCGCCGCGCAAGTTTGACGGTCGCGGAAATTATACTTTCGGCGTCGGCGACCAGACGATTTTTCCTGAAATCGAACTGGACAAGATCAAACGCCAGCAGGGCATGGACATCACGATCGTGACGAGCGCGCCGACGAATGAAGAGGCGCTGGATTTGCTGAAGCTGATGGGATTTCCGTTCGCGGAAAAATAATTTAATTTTATGGCCAAGAAAGCATGGTTGGAGCGCAACAAGCGCAAGACGGCGACGGTGAAGAAATTCGCCGCGATCCGCGCTGAAATGAAGGCGAAACGCGATTACGCCGGTCTCGCGAAATTGCCGCGCGACGCCAGCCCGACGCGCATCGTGAACCGTTGCGCGATGACCGGCCGCCGTCGCGGTTATCTGCGGAAGTTCGCAAGTTCGCGTTTGACGTTTCGCGAAGCCGCGTTGAGCGGTTTGATTCCCGGCGTCACAAAGGCGAGCTGGTAAGTAATTACGATTTTATATGAGCGATCCGATTTCTGACATGTTGACCCGAATCCGCAACGCGAGCCGCGCGCTGCTGCCGGCGGTGGAGTTGCCGCACTCGCGGATGAAGGAAAGTCTTGCAAAAATTTTGAAAAGCGAAGGCTACGTCGCGGAAGTGTCCGTTGACGGCAAGGTGATAAAGAAGCTGAAAATCCAGCTTAAATATCAGGGCAAGAAAAATGTCATCGAAGGTTTGAAACGCATCAGCAAACCCGGTTTGCGCAAATACGTCGGTTCGACGGAAATCCCGCGCGTGCTTGCTGGCCTCGGTATTTCAATCGTGTCCACGTCCGAGGGTGTGATGACCGGCACGCAGGCGAAGAAAAAAAATCTGGGCGGCGAACTGCTCTGCTATATTTGGTGACGATTTAACAATTTAACAATTTAACGAACTCATGTCGCGAATTGGAAAACAACCGATTGCCATTCCTCCGAAAGTCAAAGTGGAGGTGAAGGGGCAGAAAGTTTCCGTCGAAGGCCCGAAGGGCAAACTCGGCTGGGAATTGCCGAAGCGCACGAGCCTCAAAGTTGACGGCGGCAACATTGTCGTCAGCCGCGATGGCGAAGACGCGCAGGCGAAGGCGTTGCACGGCTTGAGCCGCGCGCTCGTCAACAACATGGTCAAGGGCGTTGCCGAAGGTTTTGTGAAGAAACTGGAAATTCAAGGCGTCGGTTTCAAGGCCGCCGTCACGGGCAAGGTCGTGAATCTTTCGCTCGGTTATTCGCATCCGGTGAATTACGACATTCCCGATCAGATCAAAGTGACGGTCGAGGAAAATACAAAGCTGACGATTGAAGGCCCGGACAAGATGATGGTCGGCAAGGTCGCGTCGGAAATCCGCGCGTTTTATCCGCCTGAACCTTACAAGGGCAAGGGCGTGCGTTATGTCGGCGAACACGTCGAACGCAAGGAAGGCAAGACGGTTCAGTAACAATTAATTTTGTTCACGGCCAAATCCGTGGACGCGAAAAAATGAGAACGGAAAAGAAACAAAAATTGAAGCAGTTGCGGCGCTGGCGCATCCGCAAAAAAGTGACCGGCACGAAACTGCGTCCGCGCATGGCCGTGTGCTTCACGAACGAAAACATTCACGTCCAGTTTATTGACGACGACGCGGGCGTGACGATTGCTGCGGCCTCGACGGTGAGCAAGTCTGCGGCAAAAGATTTGGCGGCGAACGTGAAAGGCGCGAAGACCGTTGGCGAACTCGCGGCAAAAAATGCCTTGGACAAGGGCATCAAAGAAGTCGTGTTTGACCGCGGCGGCGTGCGTTATCACGGCAAAATCAAGGCGCTCGCGGACGCGGCGCGTGAAGCTGGATTGAAATTTTGATTTGTGATTCGTTGAATGGTTGAATCGTTAAATCGGTTCGGCAATTCACGATTCAACAGTTTAACGATTTAACAATTTAACGAAAATGGCTGAAATCAACAAACCTGGTGGTGAAGGACAGCGCGGCCCGCGCGGGCAGGGCGGTCGTGGCGGTGGTCGTCGCCGTTCGGATGCTCCTGAAAATTCGTTTGGCGGTGGCGGCGAAGAATTGATGGAGAAGGTTGTGTTCATCAACCGCTCGTCGAAAGTCGTCAAAGGCGGACGCCGTTTCAATTTCAGCGCGCTCGTCGTCGTCGGCGACAAACGCGGCAAGGTTGGCTATGCGCTGGGCAAGGCGAGCGAAGTCGCGGACGCCATCAAACGCGGCGGCGAACTCGCGCGCAACCAGATGGTTTCTGTTTCTTTGAAGGACGTGACGATTCCGCACGAAGTTTATTGTCGCTACGGCGGCGCCAAAATTTTACTGCGCCCGGCGTCTCCAGGAACTGGAATTATTGCCGGCAAAACGGTTCGCGCCGTTTTGGAATCCGCCGGCATAAAAGATATTTTGAGCAAATCACTCGGTTCAAGCAACGCGGCGAATGTCGTGAAGGCGACCCTCAAGGGTTTGTTGAGTTTGCGTTTGCGCGAAAATATTTACAAAGGCCGCGGTTTGGAGATTAGAAAAGTCAAAACGCCGGAACCACCGTCGGCGACTCCGCTAACAGCCTAAAATTTTATGCGACTACACGATCTTAAACCTCGTCCGGGCGCGAAACACCGCACCAAGCGTTTGGGCCAGGGCGAATCCAGCGGCCACGGAAAAACTTCCGGTCGCGGTGGCAAAGGCCAGACCGCGCGCTCCGGCAGCTCCATCCGCATCGGCTTTGAAGGCGGCCAGATGCCGCTCATCCGCCGCATTCCAAAACGTGGTTTCAATAACGCGCGATTCACGACAAAATATCATGGCGTCAACGTCGGCGACTTGGAGCAATTTGACAACGGCGCGAACGTGGATGAAACCACGTTGAAATCGCTTGGCCTTGCCAACGGCAAATCCGCCGGAATCAAAATTCTCGGCAACGGGGAATTGACCAAAAAACTTACAGTGAGCGTGAGCGCGTTCAGCGCTTCCGCAAAAGCAAAGATTGAAGCCAAAGGCGGCACGGTTGAGATCGTCAGCCGCAAACCCGCCGCGCCCGCGAAGGCTTGAAGCGGGACTGACTTATGTTCCGCAACATCGCCGACACATTCGCCAACTGCTTCAAAGTTCCCGAACTGAAGTCGCGGATTTTGTTCACGCTCGGCGTTCTGGCGATCGTGCGCGTCATTGCGTTCATCCGTGTTCCGGGATTGGACGGCGTTGCTCTGACAAATTTCTTCAACAGCAATTCTCAAAACGGCGGCGGCGCGATGAACATGGCCAATATGTTCGCGGGCGGCGCGCTGGAACATTGCGCAATCGGCGCAATCGGCATCATGCCCTACATCAGCGCGACGATCATCATCCAATTGCTCACGGCGGTCTGGCCGAAATTGAGCAAGCTCGCGCGCGAAGAGGGCGGTCGCGCAAAAATCGTCCAATACGGTCGCTATTTGACCGTGCTGTTGTGTCTCGGCTGGGGTTTCGCAACGGCCATCAGTTGGGAAAATCCCGGAAAAGCCTTTGGCGAAGGCATCGGTCGCCTCGTGCTTTTCAGCGACGACCATATTTGGTGGTATCGGATTCAAACGACTTTGATTCTCACGACCGGCACGATGCTGCTCATGTGGCTCGGCGAACAGATCACCGAGCGCGGCATCGGCAACGGCGTTTCGCTCGTCATCACCATTGGCATCGTGGCGCGGTTGCCGGCGGCGGCGACGGGACTTGCGGATATGTTTGGCGGAAGCGAGCCTCAACATCATTTGATCGGTTCGGGATTGGTGATGGTGTTCCTGCTGGCGGGCGTCATCGCGGGCGTCATCGCGATCACGCAGGCGCAGCGGAAAATTCCCGTGCAATATGCGCAGCGCGCGGTCGGCCGTAAAATGTATGCGGGCGGAACGTCGTTCATGCCGCTCAAGGTGAATTACGCGGGCGTCATGCCGATCATTTTCGCGCAATCCATCCTGATGTTTCCGCCGATGATCTTCAAGAACGCGAGCATTTTTTTCGCAAATTCACCGGGATGGTCGGAGGCATTCCGTCAACTCGCGGCGGCTCTTGATACGCAGACAGCCTCCATTTGGTATCTGTCGCTTTATTCGATAATGATTTTGTTTTTCTCTTATTTCTGGGTGGCGACGCAGTTCAACGAAATCCAGATCGCCGACGATTTGAAGAAAAACGGCGGCTACATTCCCGGCGTCCGACCGGGGCAGGGGACGAGCGATTATCTGCACAAGGCGATGAGCCGCATCACACTCGCTGGCGCGATTTTCCTGACCGTCATTGCCGTCATCCCGATCATTCTTTCGAGAAAAATGGGAATTCCCTATGCCGTGGCGAGTTTCTTTGGCGGCACGAGCATTTTGATCACGGTCGGTGTTTTGCTGGACACGATGCGCCAGATTGAATCGCACCTGATGATGCGCCATTACGACGGCTTCCTGAAAAAAGGCAAGCTGCGCGGAAGGTTTTAGCGTAGTGGCACGGGCATCTTGCCCGTGCGTTTCGAGTTAAGACGATTCGCAAGACAGAAACTCACGGGCAAGATGCCCGTGCCACTATTAAAATTTTGTGGCTGGAATAAAAATTAAAAGCGAAGACGAATTAAAATTGATGCGCTCGTCATGCGCGGTGGCGGCGGAAATTTTGGAAGAAATCGGCGCGTTCATCAAACCGGGCGTGACGACGAGGCAGGTGGACGAATTTGCGGCGGAGCGGATGAAATTTTACAGCGCGAAAAGCGCGTTTTTGGGTTATCGCAAGTATCCGTGTCACACTTGCATTTCGGTGAACGAAGAAGTCGTTCACGGGCTGGCGGGCGAGCGCGAACTGCGTTTCGGCGACATCGTGAGCTTGGATGTTGGCGTCAGTTACAAAGGTTTTATTGGCGACAACGCGCGGACGGTGGCAGTCGGCGGTTGCGGAGTTTTGGCGCAACGGCTTTTGGACGTGACGGAGCAGTCACTTTATCTGGGAATCGCGGCGGCGAAACCGGGAAATCGCGTGACGGATATTTCGCGCGCGATCCAGGATTATGTCGAGGGCAACGGTTTCAGCGTCGTGCGCGAATTTGTGGGCCACGGTGTCGGGCGCGTGATGCACGAAGAGCCGCAGGTGCCGAATTTTGTTGACCGGAAGATGAACGACAAGCTGCGCGCGGGCATGACGATCGCGATTGAGCCGATGGTCAACGCCGGGCGGCCTGAAGTAAAAATCTTGAAAGATGGCTGGACAGTGGTCACGCAAGATGGTTCATTGTCCGCTCATTTTGAGCACACCGTCCTGATAACCGACGGCGAACCGGAGATTTTGACATGGCCGGAGATGAAGCTTTCAAAGTTGACGGTCGCGTGACCGAGGTTTTGGCGAACGGAACGTATCGCGCAGAATTGAAAAACGGACACCGCTTGACGGCGTTCGTCGCGGGAAAAGCGAAAAAGAATTTTGCCGGGTTGAAAACCGGCGACAAAGTGAAATTGCAATTGACGCCTTACGATTTGTCCGTCGGGCGGATTTTGGCCGAACAAAAAATTTAAGCATGAAAGTCAGAGCCTCAGTAAAAAAAATGTGCGAGCACTGCAAGGTGGTGCGCCGTCGCGGCGTCATCCGGGTGATCTGCACCAACAAACGTCACAAGCAACGGCAAGGTTAAAAATTTATGGCACGCATCATTGGTGTGGAAGTTCCGCCGAACAAGCGCATAGACATTGCGCTGCGGTATATTTACGGCATCGGCCCCGTCAACGCGAAGGCCGTCCTCGAGCGCGCCAACATTGACCCGGCGATCCGCGCGAAGGATTTGACCGAGCAACAACTTTCGCAAATCGTCCACGCGATCCAGGAAGGCAAATACGTCATCGAGGGCGATCTGCGCCGCGAAATCGGCATGAACCTGAAGCGGCTGCAAGGCATCAAATGTTATCGCGGCGTCCGGCATATGCGCGGATTGCCCGTGCGCGGCCAGCGCACCCAAACCAACGCGCGCACAC
>DASXED010000045.1:0-3360 GCA_036490295.1 Verrucomicrobiia bacterium
CGATGCCACCCGGCTTGAGCCAGCCTTCATCCGTCAACGTCTTTATCTGCGCCGCATTTGGCTTTTCCACCAGCCGCTTCAAACAAAATTTCTCGTCGAAAAATACTAACCCACCTTTCGTCACATCCTCGCTGCCCGTCACCGTCAGGACGCCGGAAAAATAATCCTCGTTATAACGATGCACCATTTGGCTGTAGGTCTCGGGCTTCACGAGAATATCGCCATAGCTCAAAAAAAACGGTGACGCCTCGATAAATTCCCGCGCCAATTCCGGCGCTTTGCCCGTCCCATCCTGCACCGTTTGACGGCCGTAAGTGATATGAACCTTCCATTTCGTTCCATCACCAAAATAATTTTCAATCACCTCACCGCGATAACCGATCACGATAAAAAATTCCCGCACTCCCGCCGCCGCGATGCCGCCGATGATATGTTCGAGAATCGGTTTGCCCTGCACCTTGAGCATGGGCTTGGGCGTCTCGTTGGTGAGTTCGCCCATGCGCGTGCCTTTGCCTGCGGCTAGAATAATCGCTTTCACAGTTTTAATTTATTGGAAATCTTTTTTTACAGCGTCCGACAAGCACAGCCTGAGGCTTATGGAAAAACAATAAAAATATTCAACCGCGTCCCTCCACGAATCAATCTTGACTGGCACGCGGCAAGGCGTAGCGTAAGCGCCGTGCTCGCCAGACTGAGTAAATTGGCCGTGATTCTCGCGCTTGTCGCGACGGTCGGCTTGCATTGGGTGGCGCTCCAAACGGTCGCGTGGACCACCATGCTGGCGGACAATCTTCAGTCCACTTCCGTCGAGGAAGCCTTCGTGAAAACCTTCGATGGCAAACATCCCTGCCCTCTTTGCAAAGCCATTGCCGCCGGAAAAAAATCCGAGCGAAAGAATGAATCCACCGCGCCGTTGCAGAAATTTGAATTTCCTCCCACCACCGAAAATGTTGTTTTGATCGTGCGCGCACAATTCGACCTTTTGCCACCTGCAAATGTTCGCGCCCATACGCGCTCCCAAAGACCGCCGACACCTCCGCCCCGCAATCTTCCTGCCTGATCTTCTCATTCGTTTGCCGTCGTCGCGTGACGCCGGCCTGTGAGTTTTCCCTTTAATTTTGAAGCCCGCTCGCTGCGGATGCTTCGCAACTTTGAAGTTTCAGTCATGAAGAATAACCATAAAAAAATGTCCACGCAGTTTTTGAAAAATGGATTTGGCCCGTTCACCATTTCCATCAGTGCAGGTATCATTATTAACCTGGGAGCGGCAAACGCCTCCGCGCACGGATTTGTCGGCGATCGTTTTTTTCCGCCGACGATCGCCACCGACGACCCGTTTGCGACTGATGAATTGCTGCTGCCGTCCGTTTCCCATATCAAAAGTCCCGGGGACGACGGCCCGGTCCGCACGACCGATATCGGTTTTGAATTCGACAAGGAAATCTTCCCCAAATTCGCGCTCGGCATCTCGGGAGATTATTTGCATTTGAAGCCGGATGACGGCCCGTCAGTTCACGGTTTCGACAACTTCACCTTGAGCGCCAAATACCAGCTTTGGCAAAACGATGAACACGAAGCCATTTTTTCCGTCGGCGGCGAGTGGGAAATCGGCGGCAGCGGCAACAAAAATGTCGGCGCGGATTCCACCAGCACATTCACCCCGACGATCTATTATGGCAAAGGTTTCGGCGATCTGCCGGACGCCGTGAAATACGCCAGGCCATTCGCCATCACCGGGACGGTGGGCGAAGATTTGCCCACGAGCGCGGATAATCCCAACGCTCTCGAATGGGCATTCGCACTGGAATACAGCCTCCCATATTTGCAGGCGCAGGTGAAAGACGTCGGCCTGCCGCGCGCGCTCAAAAATCTGATTCCCCTCGTGGAATTCTCCTTTGAGACACCGCAGAATCGCGGCGGCGGCCCGACGACCGGAACCATCAATCCCGGCGTGCTCTATGAGAACCGCTATTTCCAAATCGGCGCCGAGGCCATCATTCCCGTCAACAGCGCCACCGGAAATAACGTGGGCGCAGTCGTGCAGGTGGAAATTTTTCTGGACGATATTTTCCCCAAACTTTTTGGACACCCGCTTTTCGGAAATTAATTTGAAACGATAAAAATTTAAACTTCAAAAAATTATGAAACATTTTGAAAAAGCTGGTTTGTTGCAACGCTGGGTAATCACCCTGTTTTTATTCGCCGCCTGGCAGGTTCCTGCCTGGGCGCACGCATTTTTGGATCGCGCCGAACCTCGAGTCGGCAGCGCCGTCGCACAATCGCCTGGCGAAATAAAAATCTGGTTCACCCAAAATATTGAAGCCGCCTTCAGTTCGATGGAAGTTCGCGATGCGCAAGGCAAACAAGTGGACAAAAAAGATTCGCATCTCGATCCACAGTCCAAATCGCTGCTGCTCGTCTCCGTGCCGGCGCTGGCGCCCGGGACTTATACTGTGGCGTGGCACGTCATTTCAGTGGACACGCATAAAACCCAAGGCCATTTCGAATTCACCGTGCGGCCCGGGCAAAAATAAGCCCGATGCGAACACTGGAAAAAGCGCCAACATGCCCGCCAGCCTGAATGCCTGGTTTATCCTGGCGCGCGCTGTTCACTACGGCGCGTGCCTGATTTTCTTTGGCATTTTTGCGTTTGACCGTTTCGTGGCGGCGGCGGTCGCTACCGAAGCCGCCGCGTACTGGAAATCTTGCATGCGCCGGTTCAGCTTGGTTTTGCTGCCGCTTATTTTTATTTCCGGCATCGCGTGGTTTGTCTGTGTGGCCGCCACCATGAGCGGTCAATCGCCGGAAATGGAAACCTTGAAAGCCGTCTGGACCCAAACGCAGTTTGGCGATGTCTGGAAAACTCGGTGGATTTTTTGGTTCGCGGCCAGCGCGGCCGCGATTTGCCAATCATTCGAACTTCCGGCGTCATTTCAAAAAATCCTGATCTGGCTGCAACTCGTTTTCAGCGGCGTCATCCTCGGCAGTCTTGCCTGGACCGGGCACGGACTCGAAGGTTCCGCGGGGCATTTGATCGCCGATGTATTGCACTTACTCGTCGCCGGGTTTTGGCCCGCCGGACTACTGCCATTTACGTTGCTGCTGCGCAAACTCGTCCAGCCTTCGGCCATTGCTTCCGGCGATTCAATCTCAACTTTGATTCGCCGTTTCTCCGCCTGGAGTCTGGCCAGTGTCGTATTGCTGGCCGCGACCGGGTTCGTCAACAGTTGGTTCCTGGTCGGTTCGCTTTCCGACTTCATTGATCACCCATACGGGCGGTGGCTGTTCATCAAAATTATCCTGTTCGTTTTCACCGTCGCACTGGGCGCGGTGAATCTCCTGCGTTTGAAACCGCGTGTG
>DASXED010000170.1:0-33441 GCA_036490295.1 Verrucomicrobiia bacterium
GCCAGACCGTGCAAAACAATTTGGTGGCCATAAAGCTGTGGTCCGACCCGTTCCCATTCCGAACACGGCCGTCAAACACAGTCTTGCCAATGGTAGTGGTTGTATAGCTTCCGCGAGAGTAGGTTGCCGCCAGTCTTTCAATAAAACCCTTGGAAAAATTTCCGAGGGTTTTTTGCTTCAAAATTACTCCCTTCGCATATTAGAATATGCGCATGAAACTTCATCGGCAAAATAAATATAAATGGATGGTGATTGCACTGGTGGCGATCCTTGCACGCATTTTTACTTTTAATGACTGGGCGGCGACGAATAGAACTTCCAGTGGACAAAGTATATTGCGCGCCACGCTGCCGAACGGCCTGCAAGTCATCATCGTCCGAAACACCCTTGCGCCGGTCGTCACGACGATGGTCAATTACCGCGTCGGCTCGGACGAAGCGCCCGCCGGATTTCCGGGCATGGCGCACGCGACCGAGCACATGATGTTTCGCGGCAGCCCCGGCTTGAGCGCCGACCAACTCGCGG
The DNA here is from genome assembly GCA_036490295.1 of Verrucomicrobiia bacterium. GTDB lineage: Bacteria > Verrucomicrobiota > Verrucomicrobiia > Limisphaerales > UBA11358 > UBA11358. The sequence goes on from DASXED010000170.1 coordinate 526, forward strand.
CCATTTCCGCCGCGTTTGGCGGTGACGACGACGCGGACACGCAGCAGGCCGTCACGCAGTATTTTTTCACCACGCCCGCCGAAAACCTGGATGTCGCGCTGCGCGTCGAGGCCACGCGGATGCGCGACCTTTTGCCGGACGAATTGCTCTGGACAAAGGAGCGCGGCGCGATTGAGCAAGAAGTCGCGCAGGATTTGTCGAACCCCGAATACGTTTTTTTTCAAGAACAACTTCTCGCCGCTGTTTTCAAAGGCACGCCTTATGAGCATAGTCCGCTTGGCACGCGCCCGTCGTTTGACAAAATCACCGACGCCATGCTGCGCAAATTTCACAACACCTGGTATGCGCCGAACAACGCCGTGCTTGTTGTCGTCGGCAACATTGTCCCGCAAACCGTCTTGGCGCGGGTGAAAAATGTTTTTGGCGGCATCCCGTCCAAAAAACTTCCCGCGAGGCCGGAATTTGATTTTCAGCCCGTCAAACCCGGATTGATGGCGCTCGACACCGATTTGCCCTACGGCCTGACCGCGATTACGTTTCGTTTCCCGGGCGCGGACAGTCCTGATTTTGCCGCCGCGCAAATTCTCTCCGACGTTTTGAGCAGCCAGCGCGGAAAACTTTACGGCCTCGTGCCGCAGGGCAGCGCGCTCTTCGCCGAGTTTGATTACGAGACGCTGCAAAAGTCCGGCCTCGGCTACGCGATCGCCGGATTTCCCGCCGGCGGCGATCCGACCAACCTGCTGGACAAAACAAAAGGAATCCTGCTCGCGGAAATCACCAACGGCGTCACTGCCGATCTGGTGGAAGCGGCCAGGCGGCGCGAAATCATCAGCGCGGAATTGCAAAAAAATTCCATTGACGGCCTGGCTTCCGCGTGGTCAACCGCCGTCGCCATTGAAAACCGCGATTCGCCCGACGACGACGTGAATTTATTTCGCGCCGTGACGGTTGACGACGTCAATCGCGCCGCCAAAAAGTATTTGGATTTTGGCCACGCGATTTCGGCGATCCTCACGCCGCGCCCATCGGGCAAGCCGGTTTCTGGAAAAAGTTTTGGCGGCGGCGAATCGCTGGTTTCGTCGGCCGGCACCGACGTGAAATTGCCGTCGTGGGCGGAAAAAATCGCCGGGGAATTGCCCGTTCCAGCGACGACGCTGAATCCGTTCACGACGAATCTGCCCAATGGAATCAAGCTGATTGTGCAGCCGGAAACCGTCAGTGACACCGTAAACATTTATGGCCGCGTAAAAAATAATCCAAAAGTGCAAACGCCCGCCGGCAAGGACGGCGTGGATGAAGTGCTCGGCAAGTTGTTTTCCTACGGCACAAAATCACTTGGCCGTTTGGCCTTTCAAAAAGCGCTCGACGACATCGGCGCGAACGAATCGGCGGGCGCGGATTTTTCCCTGCAAGTTTTGCCGGAAAATTTTGAGCGCGGCGTGCAATTGCTGGCGGACAACGAGCTTTCGCCCGCGCTGCCCGAAGGCGATTTCAAAATCATCCAGACGCAGCTCGCCGCGAGCGTCGCCGGACAATTGCAAAGCCCCGATCACATCGCCGGCCATGCGCTGACGGTCGCGTTGTTTCCAAAGGGCGACCCCGCCACGCGCGAAACAATTCCAGCCACCGTCAAATCGCTCACGATTGACGACGTGAAAAATTATTACGCGGGCGCGTTTCGCCCCGATTTGACGACGATTGTGGTCATTGGAAGCATTTCGCCGGAAAACGCCGTGGCCGTCATTTCAAAATACTTTGGCGATTGGAAAACTTCCGGCGAAAAGCCGGGCACGCTTTTCCCGCCCGCGCCCGATAATTCCACTTCCGTTACGCACGTTCCCGATGCCAGCCGCGTGCAGGACAAAATTACGTTGGCGGAGACGCTTCAGTTGACGCGGACGAATTCCGATTATTACGCGCTGCAACTCGGCAACCATGTTCTCGGCGGCGGATTTTACGCGACGCGGTTGTATCGCGATTTGCGCGAAAAAAACGGGCTGGTTTATTTTGTGGACTCGTCGTTTGATGTCGGGCTGACGCGCGGCGTTTATCAGGTTGAATACGCCTGCGATCCGCAAAATGTTTTCAAGGCGCGCGCCGTGATTTTGGACGACTTTCGGGAAATCCAGACGCAGCCCGTTTCGGAACACGAACTCCATCAGGCCAAGCTCATGCTCTTGCGCGACATTCCACTGGTCGAATCGAGCTTTGATTACATCGCCCAGGTCTGGCTGAAATACTCGTCGCTCGGCATGCCGCTCGACGAGCCGGTCCGCGCCGGGAAAATTTATGCGCGACTCACGGCGAACAACGTGCAAGACGCCTTTGCCAAATGGCTTCGTCCGAGCGATCTCGTCGAGGTGACTCAAGGGCCGACGCCGTAGCTCGGTCACAACGGCCGCAGCCGGTGATTTGAAATAATTTTCACCCGGATTTTAATGAACACCAACATCGAAAAACTCGAACGGCAATTGGACAGCTTTGACGCCGGGCAGCGAAAAAATGCGCTGGCGCAATTGTGGGATTTGGCGAAAGCCGGAAAAATTCAACTGGCCGAGCCGACGAACGAAGTCAATCTTCACGCGCACACTTTTTTTTCCTACAACGCCTACGGCTATTCGCCGTCGAAATTCGCATGGCTGGCGCGCAAACGCGGGCTGGCCGTCGCGGGCATCGTGGATTTTGACGTGCTGGACGCGCTCGAAGAATTTTGGGCGGCGGGGAAACTCACCGGTTTGAAACGCTGCGCGAGTTTGGAATCACGCGCGTTCGTCCCGAAATTTTCCGCGCGCGTCATCAATTCGCCCGGCGAACCGGGAATTGCCTACAACATGGGCGTCGGTTTTCCGCGCGAAATCCGGCACCCGCTGCTCGCGCAAATGCGGCAGACCGCCGAAGCGCGCAATCGCGAACTTGTCCGCCGCGTGAACGCATTTCTTAAACCCGTCGAATTGGATTACGACAAGGATGTTTTGCCGCTCACGCCGAATGGAAACGCGACTGAACGGCATATATGCGAGGCATATTCCAAAAAGGGCGACGCAGATTTCTGGCGAAGCAAAATCGGCGATTGCCCGGGCGATCCCGCAAAATTTCAGGCGCTCATCCGCGCCAAGACGATGAAACGTGGCGGCGCGGGTTATGTTCAACCGGACGAAGGCTCGTTTCCGCTGCTCGCCGAGATGAACCAGTTTGTTTTGGATTCCGGCGCGATTCCGACGTTGACGTGGTTCGACGGCACGAGCGAAGGCGAACGCGCCATCGAGGAACTTTTTGAAACTGAAATGGCCTGCGGCGCGGCGGCATTGGCGATTATTCCCGACCGCAATTACACGCCCGGCGTCAAAGACGAGAAAGTGAAAAACCTTTACGATGTTGTCGCGCTGGCCGAAAAAAAACATTTTCCAATCATCGTCGGCACGGAAATGAACGCGCCGGGAAATAAATTCGTGGATTCGTTTGAAACGGCGGAACTCCAACCGTTCGTGCCCATTTTTCTGAAAGGCGCGCACATAGTTTATGCCCACTCGGTTTTGCAACGCGAAAGCGGTCTGGGTTATTTGAGCGATTGGGCGAAAAAGAATTTCAAGTCCGTCGCCGCCAAAAATGAATTCTACGAAAAGCTTGGCCGCCAATTGCAGCCCGTCAACGAAGATAAATTGCGCGGCTTGCCATCGGGCGTGACACCGGAAACTATTTTTGTCAAAATAAATTAACTTTTAGCCGCAAAAGAACACAAAGGGCGCAAAATTAAAAATGCTTCTTTCGTGCTCTTTGCGTTCTTTCGCGGCAAATTAAACCATGACAACCATTCCTGAAAAACAGCGCGCGGTGCAACTGATCGGCCCTGACCAGCTTCGCGTCAACGAATCCAAACCCGTTTTCCAGCCCGGCGCGCATCAAGCGCTGTGCCGCGTCGAAGTCTGCGGCCTGTGCTTTTCCGATTTGAAATTGCTCAAACAATTTTCCGGCCACGCGCGCAAATCCGAAGTCGTCAGCGGCGTCGCGCCCGACGCGCTCGCGCAAATGCCGCATTATGTGCCGGGCGAAAAACCGGTGGTGCCCGGCCACGAAACCGTCGTGCGCATCGTCAAGGTCGGGCCGGAAGTGAAACGCTTCAAAGCCGGCGAACGCTATCTTGTGCAAACGGATTATCGCTGGTTGCCGACGAAAAATTCCAATTCCGCCTTCGGTTACAATTTTGAAGGCGCGTTGCAGGAATATGTCATGGTGGACGAACGCGTCATCACCGCGCCGGACGGCGAATCCATGTTCATTCCCGCGCCGGAAGATTTGTCCGCGTCCGCCATTGCACTCTGCGAACCGTGGGCGTGCGTCGAAGATGCTTACGTCGAGAAACAACGCCGCAATTTCAAGCGCGACGGAAAAACTTTAATCGTCGCCGACAACGAACCGAAAATGGATGGCGCGGGAAAAATCACTTACGCCAAGCCGTCGGAAATTATTAGTGGCGCAGGCTTCCAGCCTGCGAACGGGCAGGATGCCCATTCCACTAAATTCGACGACGTGATTTATTTCGGCAGCGACGCTGCGGTTTGTGAAAAACTGTTCGCGAACGTCGCCACAAACGGTTTGTTTGTCATCGTTCAAGGCGGAAAGAAATTTGGCCGACCGGTTGTCACGGCGGTTGGCCGCGTGCATTACGGCGGCATTCGCATCGTTGGCACGATGGGCAATAATGTTGCCGACGCGCTTGCGGCAATTCCCGCAACGGCGGAAATCCGTCCGAACGACAAAATTAACATCATTGGCGCGGCCGGTCCGATGGGCACGATGCACGTGATTCGCGATTTGTGTCAGGGCGTCAGCGGCGTGACGGTTTATGCCGGCGATTTGAACGAAGAACGCCTCGCCGCATTGCGCAAATTATCCGAGCCACTCGCGCAAAAAAATAAACTCACGCTCAAGACTTACAATCCGTCAAAAGACAAGCTCGCGGACAAATTCGATTACATCGTTTTGATGGCGCCGGTTCCCGCGCTCGTCGCGCAAGCGGTCAAAGACGCCGCGCCCAAAGCCATCATCAATATTTTTGCCGGCATTCCCGCCGACAAAACCGGCGAGATTGATTTGGACGAATACATCGCCAAACAAAATTATTTCATCGGCACGAGCGGCTCGACGCTCGACGACATGAAAATCATCTTGAAAAAAGTAGCGGCGCGCCATCTCGACACGAACCTGTCCGTCGCCGCGATTTCCGGTCTCGACGGCGCGGTGGACGGCATTCGCGCGGTGGAAAAAAATACGATGCCTGGAAAAATTGTCGTCTATCCGTTCGCGAAAGGCTTGAAACTCACCGCGCTCACTGAAGTCGGCGCGGAACATTCCGGCGTCGCGAAATCGCTCAACGACGGTTACTGGAACAAAGATGCCGAGGAAGCTTTGAAAAAGGAATTTGGCGCGCTGTAAAGCAATGCCCCTCTTTTTAGAGGCATTCCCCCTGTTTCAACAGGTGTTCCGCTTACTTCGAGAGGCAATGCGCTTATTGCTTTATGCGTTCCACTTATTGTTAGCATCAATTATGATATTGTGGTTGTCTTTGCGCTTATTGTAAGAGGCATTCCACATATTGTAACTGTCGCTGCTCTTGTTTCTACAGGCGTTTAGCATGATGTTACGGTCATTACTCCTATTTCAATTGGCTATTGCATTATTTTCACAAGCCATTGTATTCTTGTAACTGTTGTTGTTTTAGTGAAAAATGCCGATAAACCTTATGAATTCATCTCAAAATCCGACAATTCCATTTGAAACATTGGTCACGACGCTCGGTGCGCCGGTGCGGTGCGCCGTTTTGGGTGCATTGAGCGACGGCCAGCCGCGCATGGTCATCGAAATCGCCAAAATGATCGGACAAAAACCGGGATTGGTTTCCAAACATCTGGCGGTGCTGCGGCAGGCAGGCATGGTGACTGTGAAACAACGGCTCTATCAGGTTCCCGCGCAATATATCGCGGCGGCGGAGAAACGGCATTTGGATTTCGGCCATTGCCTGCTGCGCTTGCCGGATGAAAAAGGAATGCCGACGTTGTAAAAAATTGTTTTCGGTCGCGCGAAGGGCGCGAAGGCGGCGAAGTCCGTAGGACTGGCATATTTGTAGAAACGGCAGCGTAAATGAATCAAGCTCCGTCAGGAGCGACATGGTGAATCAATCCGTAGGAGACGACGTGAGGAGTCTCTGATTGAAAATCCAAAAGCCGGAATTTGAAATGAGTCTCGTCACCTCGACTCCTACAATTCCGAATATGCCGCCCCGACGGGGCTTTGTTCCTCGCCCATCGGATGGGACTTGAGTCGCTTGGGAAGCGGCGAAAGGAATTTGCCAAAGGCGAAGGCTCGCAGAGCCGAGCGAGCGGGTGCGAGCGAGTCATTGGATGCCGAAGGCAGGTGAGGGATTTATTTTTTGGTTTTAGTTCTACAAATATGCCGCGCCGACGGCGCTGCGGGAGGCGAAGGCGAACAGGTGATGGCCGGGTTGAGGGTGGACGTAAAACTATCTTTTCATTTAGTCAGAAGCTCCACAAAAAACTTGTAATCTTTGTCTGTGGAAAAATCTTGTTCCATGCTACCTGAAACCATTCCCTGCTGCATTGGTAGCGCAGTCATACTGTGACGAATTTCAAAAGCCCAATCATATTTGTTCGTGGGCCAAAATGAGTGGACATAAATACCAGCAGTCAGCGGTCTCACTAAAGGTAATTTTACAAGCCTGTTCATCTTGAATGTCAGGATTTCGCTTAAATTCGGTTCTCCTTCATGAAAATCTACTGAATCAACTATGTTGCCAACACCTTCATCATATTCAAAGGTAGCAGATGAGCTATTGGGTCTTACATCAATCACAGCATAAGGGCGAAGCCTAGAAGAAATATCTTCCAAAACTTCTTGTGATAAAACCACCTTTTTTGCCTCGTCATCAATACGAGGGACTAGGTAGAACCAATTTGCTGCAATTGTTCCAACAATTACTGAACCTATGATGCTCAAAACCCACAAGGTATCTCCATGTTCCTTTCTAAAATTTTTGCACCAATGTCCAAACCGATTGGCAGATCGCTTTGGCGGGTCGGCGATGACTTGTTTATTGTCTTCTTGATCTGACATAGATTTTATTGATTAAAGGTTTTAAGCCAATTTCTTCGCAATCTGCTCGTCTAGGATTTCATCCGTATTCAGTTTGACGTCGGGTCATAGCCGAATTTATCACGCAAATTTTTTGGTAGTGATCCCAGCGGCAGCATCCCTTCTGCTCCATCGGGTGTTTTGTAAATGAATTTGTTCGGTGTCAATTTTACTAGCACGGCATTCGTGATGACATCGCCGACGGAATTGGTCAGTGTAAATGGCGTCAGCAAATTTGCGTTGGTCACATAACCAGAACTGTCAGTGTTCGTTCCAGATGCAACCGCCAAATTAACAGGTTGAAGCAATCGCACAATAGCAGTATTCCCATTTTTTTTCGCCACGTCTAATGCAGTCTGGCCCTCGCTGTTTTTCACGTTAATATCAGCGCCTCTAGCGAGCAAAAGTTTGACTATTTCTATGTTGCTATCATGTGCCGCCTCCATCAGTGCTGTTCCATCAAACATAGGATTCACGTTGATGTCAGCACCATTGTCTAACAAAAGCTCGACGACATTTGTTTGCCCTGAATATATCGCGCCCATCAAAGCTGTTGAACCACTGGCATCTTTCGCATTTACGTCAGCCCCTTTTTCTAACAAAAGTTTGACTGCTTCAAATTTGCCTTCAAGTGCTGCACTCATCAGGGCTGTTCCGGTTCCGTAATATACCGCATTTACGTTAGCCCCCCTATCTAACAAAAGCTTAATGGTTTCCACAGAGCCACCCGATGCTGTCACCTCCAGAGCATTTCCAATGTCAGCACCCTTATCTAGCAAAAGCTCGACCACATCTGTTTGGCCTTCCCTTGCCGCACAATTCAGGGCTGTTTCGCGGTTGTTATCCTTTGCATTTACGTCTGCCCCTTTTTCCAACAACAACTTGACGATATTTATATTACCAGAGCTTGCTGCGCTCATCAGGGCTGTAAAGCCTGTGTAGTTGTGGTTACCGTTTGCATTTACGTCAGCCCCATTTTCAAACAATAGCTTGATGATTTCTACAGAGCCGTCCCATGCTGCACTCATAAGCGGTGTAATTCCGTTGGTATCTCTACCATTTACGTCAACGCGTTTTTCCAACAACAACTTGACGGTTTTAACATCATTAGACCTTGCTGCATCCACTAATTGTTCTGTCGCATCAAGAGGCGCACTTTTATGCGAAGATGAATCAGAATTGTCAGCGTTTGTTTGGGCGAGAACCGAAAAGTTCACAAGCAGCAAAATTGATATGAAAGCGTTCTTCATATTTTCGCACGGAATACAACACCCGATGACTCGTGGCTGCAAGATTTATGTGACACTGCCGATTGCCGCGAGTCGCACGGTGGCGACGATTGGTTTTCCCGACCCGTCGTTGCAAGGATTTTCACCCAAGGTGCTGGCGCACGGCCACCACGGGGGAAATCGCGTCGCTGTCCGGCGCGGGGGATGACCCAAAACAAATGAAGAAGTATTAATGAAGAATGAAGAAACAAAACGGCAACCAGTTCGCGCTGGCGTTAATTCTTCATTCATCCTTCTTCATTCTTCATTTTCTCGTCATCGCAGCCGGGCAATTCGGGCGGGGTGCTGGTGGATGAGTGGGGCAACGTCATCGGCATCGTGTCGGCCAAGGTGCTTGCGCACGGCCACCATGCGTCGGTGGCGCTGGCGGCGAGCGGGGCGTTGCCGGAGTCCTTGCGGACGGCCACCAGTGAATTACGCGGTCAAGAGCAGTTTGCTCTTGAGCTTTCTGGAATCGGTGCCGGAGGTGGACGCCAAGCTCAAAGCGCCCAACACGGCGGATGAAAAGTTTTCGGATGTTGTTCAATCCGCCCAAGACGCTGCCGTTCTCGTTTTGGTTTACTGATTCATTGCCGCGAGAGAACGCAGAGAACACATAGATTCTTTGCGATCTTTGTGTTCTATTGCGGCTAATCATCAGGATGCGGCGGTGCTGATGCTGGTTTATTGAGTAGGGGACGACATGAGGAGTCTCTGACTTGATTTGAGTCTCGTGACCTCGACTCCTACGATAAATAAATTGCGAGCAGGACTTCTGAATTGTTACTTTCATGGCAATGAATTTCTCACTTGAAGGAAAAAATGCCGTCGTCACCGGCGGCGCGCAGGGACTTGGGCAAGCGATTTGCGGCGCGCTGGCCAAAGCCGGTTGCAATGTCGCCATCGCCGACATGAAGGAAGAAGCGGCAAATGTGACGGCTGCGGAAATTTCCAAAACGACCGGACGCAAAGCCTTCGCGGTGAAAACCGACGTCACGCAGGAAGCGGACGTCGAAAAATTATTTGATCGCACGGTGAAAGAATTTGGCCGCGTGGACATCGTCGTCGCCAACGCGGCGATTTTAATCGCCGAACCGATTGCCGAGGCGAACGCTGAAAAATGGCGCGCGGTGATGAACGTGAATTTGTTCGGCAATTTTCTGACGATGAAACACGCTTGCCGCGTGATGAAACCGCAGAAGCGCGGCGTCATCATCCAGATCAATTCCAAGTCCGGCAAGAAAGGCAGCGCGGCGAATTCGGCTTACGCGGCGACGAAATTCGGCGGCATCGGCCTCGTGCAAAGCGTCGCGCTGGAAATGGCGCCGCACGGCATTCGCTGCAACGCGATTTGCCCCGGTAACCTGCTCGATTCGCCGCTATGGACCGACCCGGACAACGGCCTATTCGTGCAATATCTCAAGGCCGGCAAAGTGCCCGGCGTGAAAAACATCGAGGACGTTCGGCAATTTTACACGAACCAGGTGCCGATGAAACGCGGCTGCACTTACGACGACATTTGCAGCACTCTGATTTTTCTCGCGAGCGACGCGGCGAGTTATCTCACCGGCATTTCGTTGAGCGTCACCGGCGGTCAGGAGATGAACTGAAACGGTTTCCACGAATCGAGCGTCATTCAAGCTTTATTTTGTCGGCAACTGTCTGACCGATCATGAGCGATTGTGATTGACTACAATCATTGAATGATTAAATTCAGTCTTATTCAATCAGCCATGCTGAACGGCAATCACAAAGAACTGGCGCCGAGGCGCCACGACAATCTGCGCGAATTGATTCGCGGCAGCGGCGTCATCCGCGTCGAGGAAATTTGCCGCCGGCTGCGCGTTTCGCCGGCGACGGTTCGCCGCGATTTGGATGAATTGGAAGCGGCGGGCGCGATTCGCCGCGTTCACGGCGGCGCGGTCAGCGTTGAAAGCCGTTTGGAAGAACCGTTGTTTGATGACAAAGCTTCGATTGCCGCGCGCGAAAAAAATCGGATTGCCGAAGCCGCGCTGAAGTTCGTTGAAAACGGCGACACGATTTATTTGGACGGCGGCAGCACGGTTTTGGAATTTGCGCGGTTGCTGCGCGAGCGCACGAACATCACGGTCGTGACAAATTCCTTGCGCGCGGCGCATGAACTGGCCGGTCGCGGTCCGCGATTGATTTTAATCGGCGGCGAATTGCGTCGCTTGAGCCAGACGATGGTCGGGCCGTTGACGCGGTTTGCGTTGCAGGAATTGCACGTGGACAAGGCGTTCATGGGAACGATTGGGCTGACGCTCGCGGAAGGCCTGACGACGACCGACCCGAGCGAGGCGTTCACGAAGGAATTGGTGATGAGCCGGGCGCGGCAGGTGATTTTGCTCGCCGATTCGGGCAAGGCCGGAAAAGTTTCATTTGCGCGCGCGGGTCGGCTGGAGAATGTCCATGTGTTGATCACGGACAAACAATTGGATAAAAATTTCGCGAGAGAATTGACAAAAACCGGAATCAAATTAGTAAAAGTTTGAAACGAACTTGTGCGTAGGACAGGCGTCGCGCCTGTCTCTGTTTTTTATCGCTTAAGCGAAACATGATATTTGTGACAGGCGCGACGCCTGTCCTACGAAAAATAAAATTATGGCAACAGCAACATTGGATAAACCGACTAAAACTGAAAAAGCGGCCGAAAAATCTGAAAGGCTTTCGCCGAATTATTTGAGCGACATGCGGCCGAAATTCACGCCGTATGAAATTGATTGCGGAAAAATTCCAGCCTATCGCTACAAAGGCAATTTGAAAGAAGAGCTTGCCGCGAAAAAAATCAGCAAAGCTGAAGCGGTCAACCTGCTCGAAGACATGCTGATGATTCGCGAGCTGGAGGAAATGATCGTGAAGCTGCGCTCGGGCGCGTATGAACCAATCCGCGATTTCAATTATCGCGGGCCGACGCACGTTTCGGTCGGCCAGGAAGGCACGGCGGCGGGCGCGTGCTCGGTGTTGCATCTGCGCGACAAAATCACCAGCACGCATCGCGGTCACGGCGAAAGTCTGGCGAAGGGAACGGTCGCGATTCGCGAAATGTCTGACGAACAATTGAAAGGCCGCGTGCCGCATTGCAATTCGAACAAGCACGAGGATTTGCTCGAAGCCGCGCTCGAACAGCACGTTTATCGCATGATTTGCGAATTGTTCGGCAAGGAAGACGGCTATTGCAAAGGTCGCGGTGGTTCGATGCACATCGCAGATTTCACGGTCGGACATCTCGGTTCAAACGCGATTGTCGGCGGCGGCACGCCCATCGCCACGGGCGCGGCAATTGGTTTGCGTTATCAGCGAAAAGACGCGGTCGTTTGCTGTTTTGCCGGCGACGGCGCTTACGCGAACGGCGTCGTGCTCGAATCCATGAATTTTGCGACACAGATGCAATTCAGCAATCACCTGGCAGAATATAAGTTCGGTCTGCCGATGATTTTTCTCATCATCAACAATCATTACGGCATGACGCATCGCACGGACGACGAAGTGATGGGCGTGAGCCGCATCGCGCGCCGCGCCGCCGGTTTTGCCGACAACAACATGCACGCGGAAATCGTCAACGGCATGGACCCGCTCGCCGTCCGCGATGCCGTGACACGCGCGACGGAAATTTGCCGCGCTGGAAAAGGCCCGGTGCTGCTTGATTGCGACACGTATCGTTACTGGGGACATTCCTTGAGCGACCCGCGCAATGAATATCGCACGAAGGAAGAAGAAGCCGCGTGGAAGGCGATTGACCCAATTGAATCATTCAAGGCACAAATGTTGGAAGCGAAAGTTGTTTCCGAAAAAGAATTGGCTTCGCTCGAAGGTGCCGTTCGCGACCGCAATGCTCGTGCCGCCAAACGCGCCGCGACTGCTGCTGATCCAGTTGCCGAAGACGTCATCAAATATATGTATACGGACACGAAGTCCGAAACTGTTCCGGCGGAATTTGCGAAAGTTGAAGTCATTGCGCCATTGCCGGAAATCAAACGCGTCAACAGCGAAATCACTTACAAAGACGCGATTCGTGAAGCATTGATGGAAGAAATGAAACGCGACCGTCGCGTGTTATTTTACGGCGAAGACGTGGCCGATTACGGCGGCGCGTTCAAGGCGACGAAAGGTTTGCTCGAATCGTTCGGGCGCGACCGCGTTTTCAACACACCGATTTCCGAAGCGTGCATTTGCGGCACGGGCATCGGTCTGGCAATGATTGGGCTGCGTCCGGTCATGGAATTGATGTATTACGATTTCGCGCTGATGTCGTCCGACCAGATCAGCAATCAGGCCGCGAAATGGCATTACATGAGCGGCGCGCAAACCGAAGTGCCGATGGTGCTGCGCGTTTCGGCGGGCGCGGGCAAAGGCTACGGCGGACAACATTCGCAGACGCTCGAATCCATGTTCTGCCACATTCCCGGACTTTATGTCGTCTATCCGGCGACGCCTTATGATGCGAAGGGAATGTTGAAATCCGCGATCCGGGACAACAACCCGATCATGTTCATCGAGTCGCAAGGTTTGTATGGCATGAAAGGCGTAGTGCCGGAAAATGAATATCTCGTTCCGCTCGGCGTTGCCGAAGTGAAACGCGAAGGCACGGACATCACATTCGTGACGTGGGGACCGCTCGTGCACGATTGCTTGAAGGCCGCGGACAAATTGAAGGCGGACAAAGGCGTTTCTGCTGAAGTAATTGATTTGCGTTCGCTTGTGCCGCTCGATATTGAAACCGTCTTGCGCTCGGTGCAAAAGACCGGACGCTGCGTCGTCGCGAGCCAGGCGATTCACATCGGCAGTTACACCGGCGAAATTGCTTCGACGATTTCCGACGCGATTTTCGATTACCTCGACGCACCGGTCAAACGCGTCGGAGCGAAGAACGGCATCGCGCCGCAGTCGCACATTCTCGAAGCGGCATTTTTGCCGAACGTCAACGACTTGATCAACGCCGCCAACGAAATTTTATAATAGCCACGAGAGAACGTCATTATGGCTACTCCAATTATCATGCCGAAGTTCGGTCAGATGACCGAAGAAAGCGCCATCGTCGAATGGCTCAAGAAGGAAGGCGACAAAGTTGACAAAGGCGACATCCTTTTCACCGTCGAGACCGACAAATCGGTCATGGAAGTGGAAAGTTTTGAAGCCGGCACGCTGATCAAGATCGTCGTGCCGCCCAAAGTCAACGTGCCCGTCCAAAGCACAGTCGGCTTTCTCGGAAATCCCGGCGAACCGATTCCGCAGGCGGAGCCTGCACCCACCGTTAAAAAAACTGCTCCAGTTGCTGCCGCTGCTGCGCCAACAATTTCAGCACCGAAGCCGGTTGCAACTTCAACCGCCGTTGCTCCGGCAGCCGCGCCCGTTGTTGTTGTCGCTTCAATTACGCAAGTTCCGTCTGCCCCAAAATTATTTCGCATCAGCCCGCGCGCTGCGGCGCTCGCGAAGGATTGTGTCATTGACGCCACGCGCATCAAAGGCACCGGACCCGAAGGCCGCATTGTGGAAAAAGATGTGCGGAGTTATTTGGAGAAGAACGGTTACAACAAATTGAAAATTTCTTCCGCCGCCAAGCAACGCGCCGCGCAGGAAAAGTTGGACATCCTGTCCATCACCGGCACCGGCGACGGCGGACGCATCGGCATGGCCGACATCGACCGCGCGCTCGCCGAACGTCCGCGCACGATGAGCAAGATGCGCCAGATCATCGCGCAACGCCTCACGCAAAGCGTCGTCACCGCGCCGCATTTCTTCGTCACTGTCGAAGTGGACATGAGCGACCTCGTGAAATTCCGCGCCGAACTGAAGGCCAAAGGCGCGCCGTTCACCATCACGGATTTTATTTCCGAAGCCGTCGTGCTGACGCTCAAGGAATTTCCCGACGTGAACAGCTCGACCGACGGCAAAACGATCCGCTGGAACAGCAAAGTGCATCTCGGCATCGCCGTTTCACTTGAACAAGGACTCGTCGTTCCGGTCATCCGCAACGCTGACGATTTGACGCTCGGCGAATTGAATCAACGCACAAAGGAACTTGCCGAAAAAGCGCGCACCGGAAAACTCGCGCCGGACGAAATGACCGGCAGCACGTTCACCATCTCGAATATGGGAATGCTCGACGTGGAAAATTTCACCGCCATCATCAACACTGGCGAAGCGGCGATTCTGGCCGTGTCCAGCACGGTGAAAAAGGCGGTCGTGCGCGACGACAAGATTGTCGTCCGCTCGATGATGAAAATCACTTTGTCATCCGACCATCGCATCGTTGACGGCGCGATGGCGGCAAGGTTCGCCAATGTGATTAAGCAAAAACTTGAGGACATCGAGCTTTGGAAAAGGTTGACGGCGTGAATTAACGTCGAGCCGAGGTGAAAGCCTCGGCCTTTTTATTCGGATTCAACTGGCCTTGCCTCGAATTGGTGGACATTCAAGGCGTCATGCCGGGGTCTTGTGTCCAGATGATTTCTGTTTGCGGCAGGATGTCGCCGCCTTCGCCCGGCCCGGGGGTGGTTTGCACGACTTGATCGCCCTTGAATCCTTGCGCGTGGCCATCCACGAATGCGATGTTGCCCACACCAGCGTGCCGCGCTGCGAAACGCCCGGCGTCGCTGCTGGGCTGGCCGAGGTCTGTGTTTTTTTGCAGAGGGTCCACCGGCGAGTCATCGGGCAGAAGATTTTCCAAAAAGAAAACCGTCGCGGACGGCTGCTTGATGGTTTCAACTTTGATTGTAAGGTCGCTGCCTTGCTCCAGCTTCGAGTTCATGGAGATGGAGAAATAAACGTCCAGGGCGGTGGCCGCGCCCTGCGGAAATTTCGCGTTCGGACAATGGAACATGACATTGCCGTTGTAAAAATCGGCCCTGTCGTGGAAATAATCGGACGCAGCCTTCTGTTTCATGATTGGCGGCAGTGCGTTATACCATACGACGTTGTTGACCGTATTGAAGGCATCGTTCCAACTGTTCAGACTTGCGCCGCCAGTGGTGGCGGTTTCCTCCGGGATGTAATCATTGTTGTCCTGGTAATACATCATCTGCGCCAGCCCCCATTGGCGGAGTTTGTTCATGCAGGATGTTTTTTGGGCGGCGACCTTCGCCCGGGCGAGCGCGGGCAACAGCATCGCGGCCAGAATGGCGATGATGGCAATGACCACCAGCAGTTCAATGAGTGTAAAGGCGCGACAACGTGATTTCATTTTACTCGTTGTTCAAGTTCAGAAACACGCGGTAGAAGCGTTGCGCGTCCGAGGTGGTGTCGGTGTAATTCATCGTGTTGGTGTTGCCGGACGTGACTTGGGTCAAGGTTGTCCAAGTCGCGTCAGTCAGATTAGTTTTGTATTGGATCGTGTAGTTCCAGTTTGGCTGGCTGGCCCAGGACAAGGCAAATCCGCCGTTGGTCTGCGTCGCGCCATCGAAGCGCGGCATATTGATGATTGCTCCCGGCGAGCCAATGTCGCCGCCGACTGCCGCCACAAACGCGCCGTCCACACCGGCGGTGGTGAACGTGCCTTCAAAACCGCTTTGATCGAGAAAGTTGAGGTCGAAGCCAAATGAATCGCCTCCAATGGCCGATCCAAAAGTGACGGCAGTGACGTAACCCGAATCATCCGTGGCTGCGGCATTCCAGACATAAACGGCATCCCCGCTGCTGCTCAAACCCTGGCCGCTGCCGCTGTAATCAATGATTTGGACGCCAGGCGATAAATTGGTTCCCCACCAGGTGCGAAATTCATCCGGGGTCATGTCTTGGACAAAGACGACAGATTCGTTTGGCTGGATGATCGTTTGGTTGGTCACCGTCGCGGACAGGGAAAGACTGGCGTGACTGTCGTCAATGCGGAAGCCATGCAAGTTGACGGGAAAATCGCCGAAGTTGCTTAATTCAAACCAATCCGAATGGCTTGACGGGTCTCCGTTGTCGGTGTTCGTGCCTTCGCTGGATTCAACTTCGGTGATGACCAAATTGGGCACTGGAGTGACATTGATGGTGAACGACGCATTCGTTCCGCCTGCCGAATTGGTGACGATGACCGAGTAGACGCCTGATTGATTGGTGTCACTCAAGGAAATCGCCACGCTGTTGTTGGTCTCGTCGGTCAATGGCGAGTTGTCTTTGCTCCATTGATAAGTAGGAATCGGAAAACCGCTGGCGAGCACATTCAAAGTCAATGTTTGACCAATGTAAGCATCGAAGCTGTTTTGCGGCGGCGACACCGATTGAATCGAGGCCGGGGTTGGAGCGGAATTTACCGTGAGCGTGGCGGAGTTTGTGAAACTTTCCAAACCATTGGACGCAATGACCTCATAGGTTCCGGCGTTCGTGATCTGCGCGCCGGTCAAGGTCAGAATGCTCATGTCGTTGCTGACGAGGATTGACACTCCGGGTGTCGTGTAGAGAATTGAAACTCCAGGCGTCTGGCTGGTGATCGGCGCGTTGTTGAAATACCAGCGGAAGACCAGCGGCGGCAGCGCGAGTCCGCCATTCGTGAAGGACACTGAATTTCCAACGGTCACGGTCTGGCCGGCAGGCGTTTGTATTATGGTGGCAGGCACGGAACTGGGCGCGATGCCGGGCGAGCCGATGTCCGTGGCGACGGTTGCGGAGGCAAATGCGCCATTGATGCCGTTGGTGCTTAAAATGTCGTAGATTCCCGTGGCCGGATCATAAAGAAGAGATTGGCTCACGGTGTCGCCCAAGTCCACGCGCTGCACCAGAAAATCCGCGCACCCGTCCAAATCCAAACCGTTGGTGTTGGATCCCAAGGCCGCCAAGTTGGTGCTCCACAAACGGACGGAATCCGCGCGGCTCGTTCCGGCGACGATAGGGCTGGCACCCAGGCCGGGATCGGCACTGTTCAATATTATTACTTGGATGCCCGGATTGAGTCCCCACCAATTGGTGAATGAATTGTAATCGGTCACAACACCCTTTTGCTCGGTGACAATGATTGTTTCACCTGCGGCAATCAAAACGCCGGTGAAAGGCGCGGAATCCGCCCCGGAAAATCCGCCGTGCGAATCATCATTCCACGAGTAACCTGTTAAATTAATGGTGCTGCTGCCGTAGTTATGCAGTTCAAACCAGTCAGGATGGTTCTTGTCCGTCTCTCCGCTCATCACTTCCGTGATGGCCAGTTGCGCCTGCGTTCGGAGCAGCACTGCAAAAACAAACACCCCGGCAAACAGATTTTTTTTTGTCATAATCATAAGACGCTTCACTTTCTGCGGTTTTTGGATGGACAAACAATCATTTGTCCAGTGCGCTGACATCTTGAACTATGGCTGTGACAATCTTTTGGCGGAGACGTTACGTTCGAGTGACAAGCAGACGAAAATTGCCATTGGAAGCTTCTGGCCAAGTTCCAGCAAAAAAATGCGCCCAATCGTGGATGAAATCCGCCACGGAACAATTGCCTTGCGCGGGAACTTTCATTACTACTTGCGCGTCTGATCACGTTGAATGAAGAAAAAATTGAAATGGATTTCCGGCGCGCTCGGCGTGACATTCGCATTGTTGCAGTTCACCAATCCGCCGCGCACGAACCCGCCGGTCGCGCATGATTTGATGGCGGCGAGCGCGCCGCCGCCGGAAATCGCCGCGATGCTGCACGCGGCGTGTTATGATTGTCATTCGGGCGAAACAAAGTGGCCGTGGTATAGCCGTGTCGCGCCGATGTCGTGGCTGATCGCGGACGACGTGAACGAAGGCCGCACAAATTTGAATCTTTCCGACTGGCCATTCGACAAACCGGACCGCGCGGCAAGGCGATTGGAAGACATGAGCGAGCAGATCGGATACGGCGAAATGCCGCCGAAAAAATACACGGCGATCCACGCGGGCGCGCGGTTCACGGAAAACCGGCGCAAGGAATTGACGGACTGGCTGGACTCAGAGGCCGGGCGATTGAAATCACTGCCAAAGGAAAAATAATTTCATGCTCCACAGCGAATTCATTTCCGCGAAAGAAAAAAATTCCCGCCGCCTCATGGTCATGCTGCACGGTTTGGGCGACAGCATTGAAGGCTATCGCTGGCTGCCGGAGGCGATGAATCTGCCGTGGCTGAATTATCTGCTCGTCAACGCGCCGGACGAATACTTCGGCGGCTGGTCGTGGTTCGATTATCCAAACGACATCGCGCCGGGAATTTTGCGCAGCCGCAAACTGCTTTTTGAACTGCTCGACGATTTGCGCGCGAAAAGTTTTCCGGCGGAGCAGATCACGCTCGCTGGCTTTTCGCAGGGCAGTTTGATGACGGTTGACGTCGGCCTGCGTTATCCGCACAAATTCGCCGGACTTGTCGGCATCAGCGGCTGGGTTTTTGAAATTGATAATTTGCTGAAAGAACTTTCGCCCGTCGCAAAACAGCAGCGCGCGCTCATCACGCACGGCGAATTTGATCCGCTCATTCCGTTTGCAAAAGTGCGCGAGCAGGCGCGGCAATTGAAATCCGCCGGACTCGACGCCGCGTGGCGCGAATTTCCAAAAGACCACACGATTCACGGCGAGGAAGAAATCGCCGTCATCCGCGAATTTATGCGCGCCGGCTACGCGGAAAATGAAGAATGATGAATTAAGAATGAAGAAGCAAAATTTGCGCGCTTTGCGCGGAAAATAAATTCTTCATTCATTTTTTTTCATTCTTCATTTCCATCACACCTTCACTTCACGGTTCGCGCCGGGAATCCAGATTTGCTCCGGGCGCGGCTGCGCTTCGGCTTGCCAGTCCATCGCGCCCGCCACCGCCTCGCGCATTTTGCCGAACCACCAGTTCGCGCGGGCGATGCGCCCTTCGCGCCGCGCCGCGCCCGCGCGGGGTTGGATGCCGTTGAAGCCGAGTTCGAGTTGTCCGTTTGTCGCATTCGTTGTTGTCATAATTAACCTTTCTTGCGCGACATTCTGGCAGGAGGGGTTGGACAAAGGCTGTCCAAGCCATTTTTTTCTGAAGATTTCTTTTGAGGGCGGAAACCGGCGGTTACGGGCGCAATTCAATCACATCGCCCGCTTCCAACGGGACATTTGCGCCGTTCATCAAAACATTGGGGTCAATCGTCGCGCTTTCGCCGTCGCGCGTGATGATGATTTGTTCCGGCTCGCGCGAATCGAGGTAATTCGCCGTGGCGATGGCCTGCACGAGCGTCAGCCCGGCGACCCACGGCACCTGCTGGTTTTGCACCGGCCCGACCACCGTGACGCTTGGAGTTTGCTGCTGTTGCTCCTGCCGCAGCACCGCGTTTTGTCCCGCGAGAAAAGCCGCCTGTTGCCGCGCCTGCTGCATCATGATTTTCGACTTGGACGCGCAACCACCGGCGACAGACGCAAAAAGCAAAATGAAAAGGGAAAATTTCATCAACTCATTCAACACCGTTGCCCCGTGAAATGTTGCGCCATAAAATTCATCCGCCCGATTGCACGGAATTTTTCCACGCCGCCACCGCCGACTTGATTTCCGCCGCACAATTCGCGCGCGGCTTCACGAAACGCGGCGTGAACCACGGAAACAATCCTACCAAATCCGGCGTCACCAAAATCTGCCCGTCACAATCCTCGCCGCTGCCGATGCCGATGGTTGGAATGGAGATTTTTTCAGAAATTTCCTTTGCGACCGGCGGCGTCACAAGTTCCAGGACAATTGCAAACACGCCCGCGTCGGCCAAAAGTTTTGCGTCTTCGAGCAATTTTTGATGCTCCAAATCTTTTTTGCCTTTGATGCGATAACCGCCTTCTTCAATCACACTTTGCGGCAACATTCCGAGATGGCCGCAAAATGGAATTCCAGCGGCGATAATTGCCTTTACCTGCGGCAAAATTTCTTTGCCACCTTCCGCTTTCACAAATTCCGCGCCGGCGGTGACAAGTTTTTTTGAATTGGCGACTGCGCTTTCAATTGTCTCATAACTTTTGAACGGCAAATCCGCGCCGAGCAGCGCATTTGGCTTCGCGCGCGCGACGGCGCGGACGTGATGCTCCATTTCCGCCATTGTCACATGGGTCGTGTTCGGATAACCGAGCGCGACCATGCCAAGCGAATCGCCGACGAGAATTATTGGGACGCCCGCCTCGTCGAGCAGTTTCGCCGTCGGAAAATCATAAGCCGTGAGCGCGGCGATTTTTTCACCGCGACTTTTCATCGCGCGAACGGCTTCAACGGTGATTTTTGAGGAATTCATTTTTTGAGCCACGGATTTTCACAGATGAAACACAGATTTCGTTGCGCGAAGGCCGCGAAGCAAATTTCCCTTCACAATTTTTGCCCGCGCGAAAATGTTTTTGTCCGTGTCCATCTGTGTTTCATCTGTGGCTAAAACTTCGCAGCAGTTCTTCCGGCGAAGTTGTCGCCGTGCCGATTTTGCCGACGACGATTCCTGCGGCATGATTCGACAAAATCGCGGCTTCAATCGGCGAAGCTCCGGCAGCGATTGCCAAAGTGAAAGTCGCAATCACCGTGTCGCCCGCGCCGGAAACGTCGAACACTTCCTGCGCAACCGTCGGAATGTGAAACGGCTTTTGCCCGCGCTGGCACAGCAACATTCCCAGTTCGCCGAGCGTGACGAGCAAAACCGCCGGGCGCAATTCGTTCAGCAGCCGTTCCGCGACGAGCATCAGGTTTTTGTCCGCGAGCGGATTTTGGCCTTTAGTTTCGTCCAGCAAATTCGCCAGTTCAAACGCTTCCTTGCGGTTCGGCGTGATGAGCGAAAGGTTGCTCAAATTCAGATGATGCACCGGCTTCGGGTCGAAGCTCAACCAAACGCCACGCTCGCGGCAAAGTGATTTGATTTCGTTCAGCAACGGCTGCGTCACGACGCCTTTGCCGTAATCGCCGACGATGATTGCATCGGCGTTTTTCAATTTGGCTTTCAGCGCGTCCAATAATTGTCCCGACAATTTCCCGTCGAGACCGTCGCGTGTTTCACGGTCAATGCGGACGATCTGTTGCTTGTGCGCCACGATTCGGGTTTTGACACTCGTATGCCGTGAAGGATTTGCCACCAAACCGGTGCAGCCGATTTTTTGTTCCTGCAACAATTTTTGCAATTGCTTGGCGGCATCATCGTGGCCAATCGCGCCGAAAAGTTCTGTGGGAATTTTCAATGCGGTCAGATTGCGCGCGACGTTCGCCGCGCCGCCGGGCATGAAACTCTCGCGCTCGAAATCCACGACCGGCACGGGCGCTTCCGGCGAGATGCGCGACACGCCGCCCCAGATGAACTGGTCGAGCATCACGTCGCCGAGGACGAGCACGCGGGTTTTGGTCGCGGCGGATAAAATTTGCCGGGCGCGCGAAGCGAATAATTTTTTTGCACTCATTTTATTTTAGCCACAGATGAAACACGGATTGAAAACGGAAATAAACCATCATTCAGATTTAACAGGTAATGTTTTCAAAATCTCTAAAATTTCTGGATCCCATACAACATCGTTAAGATTGGTCGAAAATTCCTTGGTCGGAGCAAGCTGATGAACCCATTCACGATCTGAAGCATAACTGCCCCCATTTGAGTCCTCGCCACGCAATAATGGAATTTCCGTGTAAGGAACATGAGTCCTTGCGTTATAAGTCCATTCCCGCCACACGCGCACCACACTTGCTTGTCTATTGGTTTTAAGACACCCAATTTCAATTGTTATTTCAGAACGCACAGGCTTGATGTTGCTACCTCCTTCCGAGATTTTTTGTGGCGGTGGTTTGGGTGGCATCCACCAAACTTTTATGAGTTCATCGTCCATTTGTGCCAAGCCTACATTTATGTCGCTGTCTTTGGAAAAATTCCTAGTGTTTGGCTTCAATGTTCTTTTCTCCAGTTTTGGCTTCCCTGTTTTGCTGTCAATTTCAACGTCCTGCAAGCTCGCCAAGTTTTGAATAATACGCTGTTCCAATAAATCTTTATCTTCCTTGAAAATTACAGTTATGGGCTTTGTCATGTCTCCATAAGGCTCAACTTTTTGTGCGAAACTGTTAAGTCCCGGCAACAGTAAAAATATGAAAATAAACTTTTTCATCTATGACTAATTTATCAGTCCAGAAACGCCGTCAACGGACTCGTCGCGCTCGCAGTTTCCTGCGTTGATCCCAGCCCGGCTTCAAACGCCGTGCGGCCAGCTTCCACGGCCATCTTGAATGCGACGGCCATTTTGTTCGGGTCGCTCGCCACGGCGATGGCAGTATTCACCAGCGCGGCATCCGCGCCCATTTCCATCGCTTCGGCGGCGTGGCTCGGCGCGCCAAGACCCGCATCTACGACAACGGGCACGGTGGCTTGTTCAATGATGATGCGGATTTGGTCGCGCGTCTGCACGCCGCGATTCGAGCCGATGGGCGAGCCGAGCGGCATCACCGTCGCGACGCCGATGTCCTGCAATCGTTTCGCCAGAACCGGATCGGCATTAATATATGGCAGCACGGTGAAACCTTCCTTGACCAAAATTTCCGCCGCGCGAAAAGTTTCAATCGGGTCAGGCAGCAAATAGCGCGGGTCGGGATGGATTTCGAGCTTCACCCATTTCGGCAATCCGGCGGCGGCGGCGAGGCGGGCGAGGCGGATGGCTTCGTCGGCGGTCATCGCACCGCTGGTGTTGGGCAGCAGGAGAAATTTTTTCGGGTCTATGAATTCCAGAATGTTCGCGAACGGATCGCCTTGGCCGGACAAATCGGCGCGACGCAGGGCGACGGTGACCATTTCCGCGCCGCTGGCGGCGAGCGCGTCGCGCATGGCTTCCGGCGATGAAAATTTTCCCGTGCCCATGATGAGCCGCGAACGGAAAATCCGTCCGGCGATGACGAGCGGCGAATTCATTTATGATTTATGATTTGCGATTGGCGATTTGGAAACCGGATTGACATCGCAATCAATTTAGAAAATTCCGGCGATTTGTCGAGGCGCGAAGAATTGAACCACCAAGACACAAAGACACCAAGGAAAAGCCAAACAACTCTGTGTTCTCTGTGACTCTGTGGCAAAATACTTGGTGACTTTGTGTCTTGGTGGTTAAAAATCACGGCGATACAGAAACATTATCAAACAACGCCGAGTTCAACGCAGAGTTATTGTGCGCCGTGAGCGCGAGGCCGACGTAAATTTTTTTCTCCATCGTAACCGTCACGCTGTCCACGCGCCGCCAGTTTTCACCATCAGCGGAAACGTAGCCGGTGAATGTGTCGCCGGAACGGACGAGTTTGACCCAGTATGGAATCTGGCAGGATGGGCCGTCGGTGTTGCCGCTGGAATTATTTTCAGCGGCGCGCCATTGGAACGACGAGAAGCCGCCGGCGGTGACAACGATCATCGAGTGTTTCGAGCCGGGCGAAAGATTTTCGCGGAACATGACGCCCGCCTTCGCCCACGGGTCGGTGAATTGCATCGAGGTCACATGGGCGATGATTTGTCCGTCGCCGTCGAGCGGCCTGTAGGCGAAATGAAAACTGTCCGCATTTTCCCAAATGTCGCTGCCGGAGGCGATGAGATTGAAATGTCCGTTCAAAAAACTCGCTTCTCCGGGAAATCCGACGCTGCCGATGTCCGTGTGCGACCAATTCGGAGGCAATGAAGATTCGCTACGCGGCAGGGAATTGATCCACGCGGCAATCGCGGTGACGGCGGCGCGGTCGTTGACATTTCGCGCGAGCGGCGGCATTTGCAGATTGCCGGTGATGCTGATGCGATGAAACAAAACGGAGCGCGACAAATCGCCGGGCACGATGATTTTCGCGCCGGAAATGCCGAGCGGATTTTCCACCGGGCCGTTGAGCAAATCCTGCTTGTCCAGCGGCGTGTCAAAACGCGCGTCAAAAAACGCCTCGGCTCCGCCGGGACGATGGCATTGCGCGCAATTCGCGTCGAGATAGGAACGGGCGCGCAATTCAAGCGGCGCGGCGGAATTTGTGATGGAAACCAGTTTTGCCAGTTGCGGAATTTCTTTTTCGTCGAGCGCAGTGTCGAAAAGTCCGGCGTGGTTCCACGCGCGAAGCTGATTATCGGTCACGCCGTTTGGATATTTGAAATCGCCGTTGAGCTGGCGGGTTTTGACGCCGAGGACGCCGCCGGAAACCGGCGTGTGGCACGTCAGGCAATCCTGTCGTCCTGGAAAAAACCATTTTTGGATGCGCGTGCCGGTCGAAGTTTTGATTTGAATGTCTTCGTTCGTTCCGGCGTTCACCAAATCGGCGTCGGAATTGTCCGCGCGCCATTTGTAGCTTGCGCCATAAACCGCGCCGTCCGTGTCGCGGACGAGCAGGCGCGTTTCGAGGCGGTGGAGAATTTTCGGATTCGTGTCGTCAACGGGCAGCGAAAAATTTTTCACAAAAACGGTTCCGGCGGGAAATCTCCATTCGCCGGTCGCGGAAAAATTGATTTTTGAATTTTCCGGCAGCGCCATCCAGCGCGATTTTGCCGCGCCGTCCGACCACAGCGGCGAATTGACGTTGTAGGGAATCAAAAATTTTTGCGGCGTTAAGTTTTTCAAATTTGCGAACGCCCCGGTTTGCGAAAGCAATTTGGGAATCGGGTGCGCCGGCGGCGGCGGGCCGCCGCGCGCGAGCGTGAAAATACGCCCGCCGATGCTGCTCATCTGGCAAAAATAAATTTCGCCGTCCGCGTCCACGCCGAATGACGAGAGCCCGGTGTAATCCGCGCCGGAATTCGGGCCGTCGCCTTTGGGCATGACGCAAAGGACATTTTTTTGAATTGGCGTGGTCGTTTCGTCCATCGCCCAGATTGTGCGATAAACATTGTCGCCGAAAATATATTTGCCGCCGAGGTCGCTCGCGAATTTTTTGCCGCGATAAACGTAGCCGCCGATGACCGCGCGTCCGTCGCTGTGCGGGTAATCGAGAATCGGCTGTTTGTTGATGCCGATGTATGGCGGCGTCAAATCGCCTTGCTTGCCCTCGATGCGATTCCATTGAAAATTCAAGCCGGATTCGTTTGGCTCGATGACTTTGATGGATTCACGCGAGCTTTCGCCGACGTCGCCGATGAAAATCCGTCCGGTCGGCGGATCAATCGTCATGCGATGCGGGCTGCGCAGGCCGAGGCAGAAAAATTCTTCGAGTGGAAGTGGCACAGGCATCTTGCCTGTGAGTTCATTTGACAGGCTGGAAGCCTGTCCCACTACGAACGGATTGTCGTTCGGGATGAAATAATTTGCCGTGACGCCGTTGAGCGGTTGGCGAGGAATCGGATGGCTGATGTTTCCACCGCGACAATCCACGTCAATTCTGAAAACGCCGGAGAACAAACTTTTGTTGATGATCTGATCATTGTCGCCGACGGAATTGTCGCCAATCGTCAGATAGAGAAATCCATTGGTCGGATGAAAAAAAAGTCCGCCGCCGTGATGCCAGACAGTCTGGTCGGTTTGATCAATCAAAACAGTTTCGGAATTTGGAATTGCAACTCCATTTTCATCCAGTGTGAAACGTGACAGCCGGTCGTGGTAAGTGTCCGGCAGAATCGGGTTTGGCCGCGTGTTTGAGTCGCCGACAACTGTGCCGGGTTTGACCCAAGTGTAATAGACAAAAATAAAATGGTTCGTCGCAAAGCCGGGATGAAACGCGACGCCAAGCAAGCCGGAATCGTCCCAGCCTTGGCATTGATTGTGAATGTCGAGAATCATTTTCTTTTCCGTCGCGTCCGGAGAATTTTCAAATGTCCATATGCGCCCCTCGCGTTCCCAGACGCAAAGTTGATTTGAGTTCGGAACGAACGTCAGGCCAACGGCATTCGTAAAAAACAAATTCGTGAAGGCGACGACCGCCGACCAATTGCCCGAAATGGCGGGAGCGGTCTCAGGCATTGCGCCGTTCAGAAAAGCCCCGACATTTGGCCGCGAATCAAGGCCGTAAGGTTTTGCGTTCGCGGAGAAGACGAAGCCGCCGAGCAACGCGAGAATCAAAAGTGATCCGCATTGCGCGTGAAATTTTGAAAATGGCCATTTCACAAATTAAAGCGCGCACAAGATTCTTTGAATTGCGCCCGGCGTCAAATCCCATAATTGACAAAAGCAAGTTCGTTTCCGCTTTCCGCCTTCCATTTTCCGCTTTAGCTTGGACTCATGTTTCGTCCCTGCATTGATTTGCACGAAGGCAAAGTGAAACAAATCGTCGGCGGCACACTGGGCGCGCCCGAAGATTTGCGGACGAATTTTATTTCGGAAAAACCGGCTTCGTGGTTCGCGGAACTTTACAAACGCGACGGCTTGACCGGCGGCCACGTCATCATGCTCGGCGCGGGAAATGAAACTGAAGCGCGTTTGGCCTTGAAAACATTTCCGGGCGGATTGCAAATCGGCGGCGGAATCAATTCCGCAAACGTGCGCGACTGGCTCCACGCAGGCGCGTCGCACGTCATCGTCACAAGCTGGGTTTTCCGCGAAGGCCGGGTGGATTGGGAACGGCTCGGCGAACTCGTCAAGACGATTGGCAAAGAAAAATTAGTTCTCGATTTAAGTTGTCGCAAACGCGGCGAAAATTATTTTGTCGTCACCGACCGCTGGCAGAAATTCACGGAGATTGTTGTGAATGAAGAAACGCTGCAAAAGTTTTCCGGCTTCTGTGCGGAGTTTTTAATTCACGCCGTTGACGTGGAGGGTTTGTGCAAAGGCATTGACCGCGAATTGGTCGAAAAACTTGGCAAATGGACTTCGATTTCGACTACTTACGCTGGTGGCGCGAATTCTATTTCAGATTTGGAAACCGTCACAAAACTGGGGCAGGGGAAAGTGAACCTGACAATCGGCTCGGCGCTGGACATTTTCGGCGGCAGTGGCGTGAAATATGCCGACGCGGTTGAATTCAACCGGCGGCAAAAAGTTCCGCGATGACAAATTGAAATTCGGGAACCAGTTTTTCCGAAAGAATTTCGCTTCCGGCCAGAATGCCTTTCAACGCAAGCCCCCATTCCGTGCAGTGATAAATCTCCACGTTGTCGTAGCGCGGGTCAATCATCCACAGGCGCGGCACGCGGATTTTTTCATAAACTTCTTTTTTTACGACCGTGTCGGCGTGCTGATCGCCGCGATTGACGATTTCCACCGCCAGAAAAAGTTTTTGCGTCGCCGTCGTGATGAGCGCGAGGTCGGGGCAAATCGCCGTTGTCCGCGAAACCTGGATTTTTGTTCGCGGCGCAACCAATTGCGTCGCCGAAAGATTCGCCACGCTCGCCGTCATCGCCGCGTGCAGGCGGGCGCAGATGATTTCATGCCGCACATCCGGCGCGGAACGCGGCAGCGACGCGCCTTCGAGGATTTCTTCGTATGGCCGGCTCATAATTTCAACCACAGCTTCAACTTTTGATTCAACATTTGCAAATCCGCAGCGGCAAGTTTTCCGACAATTTTTACGACGAGCCGTTCTTCGACGGTGGCAAGCTGCGCTTTGACGCCGGACGCCACGTTCAATCCCGCCGCGCGCCACTCTTGCAATGAAAAATCCGTGTTGGCGAAAACCGACGAAATGGGAACGACAAACAAATCCGCGCCGCTTTGCCCGATGACGATGGCCGGTCGCACTTTGCGGCTGGTCAAATCCGTGAACGGAATCGGAAGCAGGACGACATCATTTCGCGAGCAGTTCATTGAACACGTCGTCGTCCGGGTTGTCCCACGTCTTCGATAAATTTTCCCCGGAAAGTTTCAGCCACGCCTCGCGTTCCGGGTCGGACTCGATGGTCACGCGCACATGGGATTTTTCCGGCAACGCCAGCGGCTTGGGCAAAAGAATTTTGCCGTGCTCATAAATCGCCTCGACCGTCGTTGTCATGATTTAATTGTCGCCGTAAATTAAACTTCGGCAAGAAGGAAATTGCTCATGGATTTAGTTTCAAGTTGCAGGTTGAAAGTTGCAAGCGTGCAGTTATTAAATTGAAATGCTAATCAGCAATCATATAATCAAAATAGAAGAATGAGCGCAGCAATTATCAAAACAGTTTTGCGATGGATAAGCATCGTCTGGGCACTTTTAGGTGTCTTGCTGCTAGTTTATGTTGGGCTAGTCGTCGCAGGTGCTCGAACTGAAAGTTTTAGCGCGATTGATCCTTTTGTTACCTTTTATGGCGGTTATCTGATTTTTCTCGCAATTTTCTTTAAGCGCAGATTTTCTTCGAGGTTTGTCCACGAGTTTATTTCAGCAATTATGTGCCCGATTATTATTGTTGTATGTGTTGGAATCATGAACAGCGGATTTAGCACAACTTTAATTCGAGCAATCATCACAATTTTTACTTTTCTATTCATTGGCGTTATTTACAAAATTCTTCTTGGCTACTTAGGCAGAAAATTATTTGGAAAAGAAATTATTGAATAGCCACGAAATAATTAACCTTTTCTTCTCAAAATCAAGACTTGCAAAACAAACCGCAACTGCTATTCTCCGTGTCCTTTTGAAAAATTTATGTCAGTAAAAATTCGCATGAAACGGGTCGGCACGAAAAACACGCCGGCATTTCGCATTGTCGTGGCCGACGGCCGCAGTCCCCGCGATGGCAAGTTCATCGAGGAGATCGGCACTTACAATCCGCTCAAGCAGGGCGAAAATTTCACAATCAAACTCGACCGCGCGCAATACTGGATCAGCAAAGGCGCGCAGCCGAGTGACACCGTGGCGAGTTTTATCAAGAAGCTCGGCAAGGCGGCAACCGCTCCGGCGACAAGTTAGTTTTGAATTTTTAATTTTGAGTTTTGAGTTGCCGCGACTCAAAATTCAAAACTCATAACTCAAAATTTTATGCAAGAGTTCCTCGAATATGTCGTCAAAGGACTCGTGCAAAATCCCGGCGCGGTGACGGTCACGCCGGTTGAGCGCGCGGGCATGACGGTTTATGAATTGCGGATGGACGCGTCCGATGTTGGAAAAATTATCGGTCGGCAGGGAATTACGATCAACGCGATTCGTTCACTGTTGCTCGCGGGCAGTGCGAAGAAAAGTTTGCGTTGTTCAGTTGAGATTGTTGAGGACAAAAAATAGTGGGGCAGGCATCTTGCCTGCCAGACAGGCTGGAAGCCTGTCCCACTAAATGAAAATTGACGTGCTCACTTTGTTTCCGGCGATGTTCGCCGGGCCGCTCGACGAAAGCATCGTCAAGCGTGCGCGCGAGGCCAAGTTGCTGGATCTGAAAATCCACAACTTGCGCGACTGGGCGCACGACCGGCACAAAACGGTGGACGACAAACCGTTCGGCGGCGGGCCGGGAATGTTGCTGAAAGTCGAGCCGCTCTTTGAAGCGATTGAGAGTCTGTCGCGCGAAAAGACGAAAGTGATTTTGCTTTCGCCGAGTGGAAGAAAATTTTCGCAGGAAATTGCGCGCGAGTTGGCGCAGCAAGAAGATATAATTTTGGTCTGCGGCAGTTACGAAGGTTTTGACGAACGCGTGCGCGAGGCGCTGGCTGACGACGAATTGTCCATCGGCGATTATGTGCTGACGAACGGCGCGCTGCCGGCGATGGTGGTGATTGACGCGGTCGCGCGGTTGCTGCCCGGAGTTTTGGGCGACGACGAAAGTTCGCACGACGAATCGTTCAGTCACGGATTGCTGGAATATCCGCAATACACGCGGCCGGCGGAATTTCGCGGGATGAAAGTTCCCGAAGTGCTGCTGTCCGGCAACCACGCCGAGATCGAAAAATGGCGGCGCGAACAGGCGAAGTTGCGGACGGAAAAGCAGAGACCAGATTTAATGCAGTGACAAGTGATATGTGATGAGTGGCAAGAATGTAATTGCTCATCACTCGCCACTTGTCACTCATCACTAAAAAATTTATGAACCAGGCATTACAAGAAAAAATTGAATCGGAACAGTATCGCAAGGACGACGCGAAATTCGGCGTCGGCGACTCGGTGAAAGTGCATACCAAGGTCGTCGAAGGCGACAAGGAACGCATCCAGATTTTTGCGGGCGTCGTCATCGGCAAGCGCGGCACCGGCTTGAACGAAACGTTCAGCGTGCGCCGCATCAGCTACGGCGAAGGCGTCGAGCGCATTTTCCCGCTGCACTCGCCGCGCGTGGACAAGATTGAAGTCGAGCGCCACGGCCAGGTGCGCCGCGCGAAACTCACCTACCTCCGCAAACGCCTCGGCAAAGGCGCGACGCTGGTGAATGAGAAGCAGGAAAAAGCCGTGGCTGCGCCGGCGAAGTAATTCTGTGGATAAAATTTTACGAAAGTGGGGCGAAAGCCTCGCTTTTTTTATTTCCGTTCGTGAGTCGGGTAGAATCATTTTGGGATGGACGATGAGGATGTTTGGCGTTTGAATTTCATCGTGATTGAAATCGGGCAATTCAAAAATCTCCGGCTGCATGGCGGGTTCATCATCAAGGACATTGAATTGACCGACGAACCGATCGTGGACGCCATCGGGCGTGAAGCCATCGCGCAAACGAGCGGCATTGCCCGCGAATTTCAGTTGTTCATCCGTTCCGGTTTGAGCGAGGAAGAATTGTCCATCACGCTCTATCACGAAATTCTCGAGGCCGCATCCGTTGCGCTGGCCGATCCGCCCGCGAGCGTGATTGATTTCAACGAGGCCGATTTTGAGCGCGCCGCCCGTGAAGCGCATCAACGTTGGGGCAACGCCTCGCCCGCCCGCCTCAATCTCCTGTTGCAATTTCACGGATTTCGCGGAGAATGAATTTATGGTTGACCGCGATAAAATTCAGTTCGACCTCATCAAGCTCGGCAGCGGCGAACGCATCCTGCGCCTCACCGAGCCGCAATCCGGCCTGTCCTTGGAAAAGAAACTTGCCCCGGCGGATGCAGTTGTCCGGCAGAAGGAAAAACTTCTCCGCGCATTTGAAGCAGCCTTGGCGCGTGTTGAACTGGCGGCGGCATAACATTTTTCCAGTGGCAGCCGATACTTCAAGCCCGTAGGGCTGTTATCTTTGTAGAAACGCAATGCAAAAATTTCAAAGCTCCGTTAGGAGCGACATCGTCGGAATATGACGCCCCGATGGGGCTGAAATTTAATTTTGATTGTGGTTCTACAAATATGTCACGCCGACGGCGCTGGGGATTTGGAATGCGCAAATTCTTTTTGGATGATTTTCCAGCCACTTCGTAGCTGGCTGATTTCCGGTGTCCCTTTGGGACAAGTGCGGACAAAATTTCACGAGGGCGAAGTGTATGAAATCATTTTTGGTTGGACAGCATTTGTCCAACCCGATTTGTTAAATTTGGCAATATGAAAAATAACGCCGAAAGAATTTTGGGGTTGGATGAATTGAGCGGTTTCACGGAACTCGCCATGAAACCCGAAGCATTGCGTGAGGTTCGCCGCTTGTTAAAAAGTCGCGACATAACGGGTGATGATTTTAATAAAACCTTGAACGTCATTTTGGCGCAAGTGGACAAACTCAAATCATGGACACCGCTGGTTGAAGCCGCTTATTTGCGCGTGCCGGAACGCGAACGGGAACACGCACGATTTATGCTCGTGTCATTTCGCAATTGCATTCGAGACTACGAAGGCGTGCTTCAATTATTGCCGCCGCCGGAACAAATTGCAGCCGGTGAATTCGGTCTGATCGAATTGTGCTTTGGAATGGGCGCAGCCATGAGCTTGAAAAAAATGGAACTTGCTGAAAATTTTTCTGGTTGGTTTCCCAAAGCCATGCAAATGGCTGAATCACCGACGATGCGATTCATTCTTGGGCTTACTTTGGCGGATTTTTTCACGCGCACGGGCAAATGGGAAGATGCCGTTGCCCTTTTTGAGTCAGTGCAGAAAGACAGGATATTTTGCCGCGACGCAGTGAAAGGTATTGTGGAAATTCATGCCTTCCATGCGTTGCTCGCGATTAATAACGGTTTGACGCTCGTTAAAAAATTTAATTGCGACTTTGAACCAGAAATGGAAATGACATTACCGGGCAATGATAAAAAAATTCAGCAACAAACGGAAAAGCAGTTCAGAAAATGGCGGAAAATCCTTGAGAAAGTCGTGCCGGAGAAGCGACAGAAGGAGTTGGGGCTTGAATTGGCGAACTAAACTTTACCTGCTTTATTTGGATTGTTTGCAGCTTCATTTATTTTCAAGACAAGCGGGCATGTAGCGCGAACAAAGTTCCAGAATTTATCTGCTGCCTCGGTAAATGATGAAGCACAGGCAGACTTTTTAGCGAACCAAATCCAAGGGTCATCGTAAGGTTTTTTGTCCCAGTATTCGCGCCATAACCACCAGTCATCCGGCTCTGATTGAATTTCGCCATCGCGTGTTTTTAGAAGTTCATCGTGCAAAGTTACGGCAAACACATTTTTGGACAATTCTTTCACGTCTGTCCTTTTATCGATTCGTAGAAGCCCAATTGCATAAAAA
Source organism: Verrucomicrobiia bacterium (assembly GCA_036490295.1). GTDB lineage: Bacteria > Verrucomicrobiota > Verrucomicrobiia > Limisphaerales > UBA11358 > UBA11358. Next base: position 33,245 of record DASXED010000170.1, read on the forward strand.
GATGAATGTGCCTCTATCGAATATTGAAGGCCTTGAGTTTTTTCGCCTACTGGCGTAATCCAAGCGGCTCGTTTGCCCACGATGGCAACAGGCGCGTCGTGCCGTCGGCTAGGCGAAACGGTTTCCAGTCTTTCGGCATCTTGGCGGGTTTGGCTTTGGGCATAAAGTTGACTTCAAAGTTTTTATTGATGGACTAA
>DASXED010000070.1:0-2473 GCA_036490295.1 Verrucomicrobiia bacterium
TGGTGGAAAGCTCCTCGCCTTGCAACGTCGCCAGCTTGGTCGAAGGCCGCACCGGCTCCCTTTCGCGAATCGTTTGCCGCATCGCGTCCAGGCCCAAGGACATCAACTCCTTCGCGTCGAACGGAGTTTTGCCCGTCAGCAATTCGTACAGGAGCACCCCCAAGCTATAAAGGTCGCTGCGCGTGTCAATGTCCAGCGCACTCATCTCCGCCTGTTCGGGACTCATGTAAGCCGGCGTGCCGATGAATTGATTCAGTTCCGTGTAAACCGTCAAATCGGTGAGCCGTCCTTCCGTCGCTTTGGCAATGCCGAAATCAATCACCTTCGGAACCGGCGCGCCATCATGCAGCGTGACGAGAATGTTCGAGGGCTTGATGTCGCGGTGAATAATTCCCTTTTGATGCGCGTGTTGAATCGCCTGACAAACGAGGATGAATAATTCCAGCCGTTCGCGCGTGGACAGTTTGTTCTGGTCGCAGTAATCGGTGATTTTAATTCCACGCACCAATTCCATCACGAAATACGGACGACCGGTTTCCGTCGCGCCTGCGTCCAAAACTTTCGCGATGTTCGGATGATCCATCATCGCCAGCGCCTGACGCTCGGCTTCAAAACGCGCCATCACCGCGCGCGTGTCCATTCCCATTTTGATAACCTTGAGCGCGACGCGGCGGCGAACCGGCTGTTCTTGATCCGCGACATAAACCACGCCGCAACCGCCTTCACCGACTTTTTCCCGGATTTTATAGGGCCCAATTTTTTCGCCGGGTTTTTCTTCCGGCGCAAAAGAAATTTTCATCGTGCCCGAATCACCGGAACTTTTCGGCGAATTTTCTTCGGGCGGGCGCGGCGGATTCATTGGATAAAAAATTCAAATCCTCAAGGACTTTTCTTTTTGTCACCAGGCGGAACAAATGTGTTCCACGTCATGCCCGATTGCGGTTTGAAATCCGCCGTTTGGCCCGGCGCGGATGGAATGACGATCAAATGGTCGCACTTGGGACATTGAATCTGCCGCCCGGAATGTTGCGCGTCGCACTCAAGATGCTGGTCGCAACGCGGGCACGAAAATTTGAATTCGCTCATAGAATTGTCTTGGTTGGCTGTTTCGGTTCCGGCGTTTTACGCTTCCTGCCAAATTTTTGCAACAGGAAATCTTTCGGAATCCGCGCCGGCCAATCGGCAAAAATTCATTCTGAACCTGGTCAAACTTTCAAATCCGCGAAGGCGGGATCGTTCGCGTTGACAATTTTTCGCATTTTGCTCACGGCGGTTTTCAGGCTGCGCGCGCCAAACAAACTAGTTCCCGCGACAAATGTGTCCGCGCCGGCGCGCGCGCATTCGGCGGCGGTTTCATTATTAATGCCGCCGTCCACGCTGAGGCGATAACGTAAATTTTTTCCGCGCCGCCATTCGTCGGCCTGCTGGATTTTAGTCAGGCATTCGTGGATAAATTCCTGCCCGCCGAAGCCGGGATTGACGGTCATCACGAGCAGCAGATCAATTTTTTCCAAAAACGGTTGCGCCAAAGAAATCGGCGTGGAGGGATTGACGGCGAGGCCGACTTTTTTTCCGAGCTGTTTGATTTTCCAGATCAGCGATTCGATTTGTTCGCCGAGTTCGACGTGCAGGATCATTTCGTCCGCGCCGGCTTTGGCAAACGGCTCAAGCAAAATTTCCGGTTTGCTGCACATCAAATGCACGTCGAAAAATAATTTGCTGAACGGGCGCACGGCTTTGACGACTTGCGGGCCGAAGGAAATGTTCGGGACGAAATGGCCGTCCATGATGTCAAGATGCAGCCAATCCGCGCCGGATTTGGAAACACGCGCGGCGTCCTTGCCGAAGGCGGCGTGGTTTCCAGCGAGCAGCGAAGGCGCGATAATCATGCGCGGATTAAAGCGGAAGTCGCGGGCAAAGAAAAGTTTGAAGATGCGCGGTCAACTGCGTTTGCCGTCGAGACAGCGGCGGACGGTGAGGGCGAGCGTTTGCGGCTGGTATGGTTTTTGCAAAAAATTCACTTCGGGTTCAAGCTTGAAATCCTTGCCGACGATGTCCGCGCTGTAACCGCTGGTAAAAATGACTTTCAAATTTGGCTGCTCGCGCCAAAAAGTTTCGGCGAGTTCGCGGCCATTCATGTTTTCAGGCATGACGAGATCGGTGAGCAGCAATTGGACGCCGTCTTTATATTGACGCCAGACTTCAATGGCTCTGGTGCCGGTCTCGGCTTGCAAAACTTTGTAGCCGTATTTTTGCAAAATGCGGGCGACGAGTTCGCGCACGGGTTTTTCATCTTCCACGACTAGGATGGTTTCCGCGCCGCCGCGAACGGTGATTTGGGTCGTCGGTTTCTCTGTTTCCACGGCTTCCTGGCCGGCGAAGGGAATGAAAAATCGGAACGTGCTGCCTTTGCCGATGGCGCTCTCGACTTCGATCCAACCCTGATGTTGTTTGATGATGCCATAGACGGTGG
>DASXED010000101.1:0-5982 GCA_036490295.1 Verrucomicrobiia bacterium
ATGTCTTCGCTGTCAAACGGAAGTGATTCGTGATGCCTAACGTCACATTTGCTTTTCACATTCATCCCAGCGGATTTTTTGCGAACGCAAATTCCTCCACGATTTTTCCGCCGATCAAATGCTTTGAATAATGCGCTCCAAAACTTCCGTCGCTTGCTTCAATGGAAAAATTCCGCTATATTGTTCCCATGAAATTGCGCCTGCTGGTTGAACTTGACGCGGAAACAAACCGCTGGTCGGCGGTGTTTCCCGAATTGCCCGGCTGCGCTTCCGCAGGCGACACGGAAGCCGAGGCCATCGCCAATGCGAAAGAAGCGTTGGAGCTTTGGTTTGAACCCGCGCCCGTCAAAATGAACAAAGGCGCAAAATTGCTGGAACTTGCCGTCGCGTGAGCCGGAGATTTCCCATTTGCAACGCGAAGGAAGTCGTCAAAGTTTTGCGAAAAAATGGTTTTGTCCTCGTGTCGCAATCCGGCAGCCATCAGAAATGGCGGCATGAAAATGGACGGCAAGTCATTGTGGCGATGCACGGCAGCAAAATGATTCCCATCGGCACTTTGAAGAGCATCATTGAAGGCAGCGGCTTGGACGTGGAAGATTTTCGCTGACGCAAATTACTTAAGCGGATTTCTCGCAAACGCAAATTCGCCCACGATTTTTCCGCCAATCAAATGTTCCTGAATGATGCGCTCCAAAATTTCCGGCGCGCAGGAGTGATACCACACGCCTTCGGGATAAACGACGGCAACCGGCCCGCGCACGCACACGCGCAGGCAGTTGGCCTTGGTGCGATAAACCAGCGGCTCCGGCCCGACGAGGTTCAATTCCTTCAGCCGCTGCTTGAGAAATTCCCACGATGCCAAAGATTTTTCGCGCGGGCAACATTTCGGCTCCGTCGCGTCGGTGCAAAGAAAAATGTGGCGTCGGAATTTTCCGATGCCGAGCGTTTCAACGGCGGTTTGCAGTTCGTTGTTCATAAAATCATCCTCGTCCTCATCGTCATTCTCATCCTCGATTTATGACGATGAGGATGAGGATGACGAGGATTATTATCGCAAAAACATCAATCCAATCACGCCCGCGACGGCGACAAGCGCGCCGACGAACGAGCGGATTCCGATTTTTTCATTTTCAACAATCCGCGTCATCGGCAGCAAAATCAGCGGCGTCGTGGCCGTGATGGTCATCACGATGCTGGTCGGCGTTTTTTCGAGCGCCCATTGCACGCAAGTCACGCCGAGCGTCTGTCCGGCGAGGCTGTTGCCCAGAACCCACGGCCAGATGCGCTTCCATTTTTCGCGCGAGACGTGAAATGTTTTTTTCTCGAACACGCTGCCGTGCGTGCGGGCGGAACGCCATTTCACGACGAGCAGAATGATTGCCGGAAGCAGCAATCCGCCGAGCACGCGCTGGTAGCCGGTCGTGCCGGGATCAACGTGTTCGCCTGCCGCGTGCAAATTGATGTAGGCCTTCCGGCTCAACACCGCGCCGAACGCGCTGCACAATCCGGCAAACGCCGTGAATGCAATTCCAATCCATAATTGGAGTTTTGGAATTTTTGCATGGTCGCTTGGCGCAAGTGCGAGGGCGACGCCGATTAAAATTGTTGCGATGCAGAGATATTCAGCGCTGCTCAATTTAGTTCCGAGCCAGAGCCATTCGATCAAAATGGCGAAGAGCGGAATGAAACATTGCACAAGCAAAACGGCACGGCGGCTGCCGAGGCGCGGCAGAGCCTGAAAATAGCCGGTGTCGCCGAGGCCGATCCCGAAAAATCCGCTCAAGGCGAAAAGCGGAAACGCGCTGCCGGTCATGCCGGTTCCAAAAATGTTCGCCCACAGCGCGAGGCAAAACGCGGCCATGCAAATGCGCCAGAAATTCGCCTCCGCGCCGCCGATTTGCGTGGAACTGCGGTAGCCGCAAATCGCGGAGATGGCGAACAGCACGGCGGCTAGGAGCGCGGCGAACATCAGGTGAGCGTGCGGACGGTTTCAACGCGCGTGATGAGCCATTTGCCGCCGGTTTTTTGCAGCGTGAATTTCATTTCCTGCCAGATGGAATCCCGGTCGCCGCCGGCCTGCGCCTTGACGGTCAGGTCGGCGGTGGCGGATTGTTTGTCCGGGGCGACCGTCACGTTCACGTCGGGAAATTCCACCTTGAGTCCGTCGAGCGACGCGCGCGCGCCGGCGTCGGCCTGCATGATTTCATCGCGCCCGGTGAGCGTGTGCTGGATGCGCCCGGGCACGTCCAGGTTCACCTCGACGTTGGTGCTGAAAAAATTGGCAAGCCTTTGCGCCCCGGCAATTACGGCGAGCGAACTCTGGTTCCCGCTGAATGAAGCGTCGCGCGCCAGTTCGGAAAGTTGCCGGCGGACGGCTTTTTCCGGGCTGGGAAAAAGAATTGTCCAAAGCCAGACGCCCGCCGCGATGACGGCGGCGAGCAGCGCGAGGCGAAGAATGATTTTCATCTTGATAACAACACCTTTCCGATGATGCGGTTGCGCTCGCATTCGCCGAATGTGTGATCCTGCTGCGGCATGGTGCGGTTGTCGCCAACCACGAAGTATTGGGTGTCGCCGAGCTTGACGGGCGCACGATCCCAATCGCACGGAAATTTTTCGTAGGGTTCGTTCAAAATTTTGCCGTTGATCAGCACGCGGCCGTCCGCGAAGGCGACGGTTTCGCCGGGCAGTCCGATGATTCGTTTGAGCAGCATCGCGTGAATGCCCGCCAGCCGGATGGCCACGACGTCGCCGCGCCGGGGTTCATGCCGGAAATAGGCGAGGCGGTTGATCCAGTTTTTGGAATGGTTTTTGTAAGTCGGCAGCATACTGATGCCGTCCACTTCCACCCGCAGCAGCACGACTTTGAAAACGATCACGCAGGCCACGACCCAGACGACAATCCGCACAAGTGTCATTTTCGGGTTGCGCCCGAACGCCAAAACGCGCAACCACCCGCTGGAATTTGAATTGTTTGTCCGGGTTTGAATGGGATTGACAAATGGATGAAGCCAGCCGCGCGGACTTGCTACAATTGATCGTAATAATCGTCCGAGCCGAGATTCCCGCCGCCTTCGACCTCCGCGCCGCTTTCCTGGAGGATTTTGGCGATGTCCGGCGCGACCCAGCGATTGTCCTTGTTTTTCTTGGGCAGCGGCTTGACGCGATAACGTCCGCCGGAATCATGTTCCAGCACGCCGCGTTCCTGCATTCGCATGAGGATCGCCTTGGCCCAGTCGGGGTCGTCGTGAAATTTTTTCTTGCCGCCCGCGCGCCGGGCGATCTCGGTGGCGCCGACAAATTCGCCGCCCCACGATTTCAAAAACTGGTAAATTTCGCGCTCGTCCGCATCCATGGCATAAATCTCGCAAACTTTCCCGCAAAGTCGAGGAATTAAAGTTTCGCCGCGATGAACTGCTCCAGCTTCACCGCGTCGGCGTTGAACAGCCGGATGCCCTCGGCGGTTTTTTCCGTCGCCATCGCGTTTTCGTTGAAGAGCCAGCGGAATTTCTTTTCGTCGAGCGACAATTTTTCAATTTTGCTTTCGCGCGCGATTTCAGGGCTTAATTTGCGCGGCAGCGGCACGGAGCTTTTCTGCAATTCCGCGAGCAGTGGCGGGCTGATGGTCAGCAGATCGCAGCCGGCGAGTTCCTGGATTTCTCCGACGTTGCGGAAGCTCGCGCCCATGACTTCGGTCGTGTAGCCGAATTTTTTGTAGTAGCCGTAAATTTCCTTCACCGAAATCACGCCGGGGTCTTCGGCGGGCGCGAAATCTTTTTTCTCCTTCGCCTTATGCCAGTCCATGATCCGACCGACGAACGGTGAAATTAATTTCGCATTTGCCTCGGCGCACGCGACGGCCTGCGGCAGCGAGAACAGCAGCGTCATGTTGCAATTGATGCCTTCGCGCTGGAGAATTTCCGCCGCGCGGATGCCTTCCCACGTCGAGGCGAGTTTGACCAAAATGCGTTCGCGCGCGATGCCGTTTTTTTTGTAAAGCTCGATGAAGCGCCGCGCTTTGGCGACAAGCGCGTCCGTGTCGAATGCCAGATTCGCGTCCGTTTCCGTCGAAACTCTGCCCGGCAGAATTTTCAAAATCTCGCAGCCGAATGAAATGAGCAGCTCGTCCATGATTTGTGAAATCAATTTCTGCCCGCTCGCGCCGGAATTTTTGTTGTCGGCGATGGCCTTGTCCAAAATGAATTTGTATTCGGGCTTTTCCGTGGCCTTCAAGATCAGCGACGGATTGGTCGTGGCGTCGCGCGGCGCGAATTGCTTGAGCGTGGCGAAATCGCCGCTGTCGGCGACGACGACGGTGAATTTTTTCAGTTGGTCGAGTTGGTTTTCAGCGCTCATAAATTTTTTTCAATTTCCTTTTCCCAAAATTTTCGCGCAAATCCGGCATTCTGGCAATCCTTTTGCCATTCATAAATTCATAATCGTAATCTTAATTCGTTTGGCGGACTGGTTGGGGTTCAGATTGGGATTAGGATTGCGACGGGAATTTTTTGACACCGCGTTTGCGTCGCGTAAGATGCGCGGCGGATTTCATTATGCCCACACATTATCTAGCCTGCGACCTCGGCGCGGACAGCGGACGGCTCATGCTTGGCACGCTTGCCGATGGAAAAATTGTTTTGGAGGAACTGCACCGTTTTCCAAACGGCCCGGTGAAGACGAGCGGCGCGCTGCACTGGAACATTGACGCGCTGTTCAACGAATTGAAGAACGGCCTGAAAAAAGCCGCCGCAAAAAATCTGCCCATCGCCGGCATCAGCAGCGATTCGTGGGGCGTGGATTACGTCCTTTATGACGAACGCGGACTCATCATGCAGCCGGTCTGGTGCTACCGCGATTCGCGCACCGCTTACGGCGTGGAAAATGTCCGGGACAAAGTGGACTGGCCGGCGACGTTCGTCGAGACGGGAATCCAATTCATGGGGCTGAACACGATTTACCAGCTCGCCGCCGAGCCGCCCGAACGCCTGGCGCGCGCGAAGCAACTCCTGCTCATCGGCGACGCGTTCAATTATTTCTGCTCCGGCGTGGCGCGCAACGAAGTTTCCAACGCCAGCACCACGCAGCTTTACAATCCACAGGCCAAAACGTGGTCGAAAAAACTTTTCGGCGCGCTTGGATTGCGCGAGGAGATGTTTGCGCCCATTTGCACATCCGGCACAAAGCTCGGTACGATGAAAAAAAATCTTGCAACCGAAGTTGGTCTCCCGCAAATCGAGGTCATCGCCAGTTGCTCGCACGACACCGGCTCTGCCGTCGCCGCCGTTCCAGCGAGCGGCGAGAACTGGGCTTACTTGAGTTCCGGCACATGGTCGCTCGTCGGCGTCGAATGGCCGAAGCCCGTCATCAACGACCAGGCGCGCTCGCTCGGCTTCACGAACGAAATCGGTTTTGGCGACAGCGTGCGTTTGCTTAAAAATATCGTCGGCCTTTGGATCGTGCAGGAATGCCGCCGCCAATGGGAAAAAGAAGGAAAAAAATATACCTTCGCGCAACTCGAGCAACTCGCCGCCGCCGCGCCGCCGTTCGTCTCGCTCATCAATCCAGACGATCCTCGTTTCGTCAGCCCCGGCGATATGCCGAAAAAAATCGCCGCGTTTTGCGAAGAGACCGGCCAGCCGGTTCCGGCCAATCACGGCGCGTATGTCCGCTGCATTTATGAAAGCCTCGCGCTCTTTTATCGCGCCACGCTGCGGCGGCTGGAACGGCTTGTCGGCAAAAAAATTGATCGCCTGCACATCGTCGGCGGCGGCAGCAAAGACGCGACGCTCAACCAGTTCGCTGCCAACGCGCTGAAAATTCCCGTCATCACCGGCCCGACCGAATGCACCGCGCTCGGCAATATTTTGATCCAGGCCATCGCGCTCGGCCACGTCGAGTCACACGCCGCCGCCCGCGAAATCGTGCGTCATTCGGTCGAGCTGAAAACATTCACGCCGCAAGCTTCCGCCCAATGGGACGCCG
>DASXED010000157.1:0-3044 GCA_036490295.1 Verrucomicrobiia bacterium
CCGCTTGCAGCAACAATTTTACAGCATTTACCGCGACCTGCGAAGCTGGACCGGCGCGCTGACTTTCCGGCTGATTGATAATGGCGTCGGCCCAAAAGATTTTACCGTCGCCTTCAGCTTTTCGCTCAAAGCCTCGCCCAAAGAGCATCTCGGCGCCGATGTAGTTGCGCCTTACCATCTCGTCGGGGAATAAAATTCAAGTCTTTTCACCAAGTCATGCGCCTGAACACGCAAAGCTTTTGCGTTGAATTTTTCAAGCCGCCGTGGAAATGTCCGGCTCGAGCGGCAGGGAAACTCGGACAACGCCCGCATGACCGGATTGCGGCGGGACAATTTCCAGTTTGCCGTGATGCGTCTCGATTATTTTGCGGCTGACGGTCAAACCGAGTCCCAGCCCGACGTTGCGCGTCGTAAAAAATGCCGAGGGAACTTTTTTTGCAGCCTCGGCGCTGAAGCCGGAGCCGTTGTCCTGAACTTCGATCTGCAAATCCTGGCCGCCGTCTTTTCCCGATTCGGTGTGAAGATGGACATCCACCGTCGGCGTTTTTGGATTCGCCTGCAACGCGTTGAGCATTATTTCCGAGAGCGCGTGCTTGAGCGCGGCGCGGTCGCCGGTGATGACGATGGGCTTGGCGGGACTTTCGTATTGCAACTTCGGCGCCTCGGCGGACTGATGTTTGCGCGCTTCCTGATAAGCATCTTCAATCAATTTACCGACGGGAAATGTCTGCTGCTCGACGTGGCCTTCGCGCGCAAGAAACCGCATCTGGTTCACCAGCCGCGTGACGCGCTTGACGCTGTCGGCCAGCGCGTGGTCGAGCGATTGCCGGAACTCGGCATCCTTGTATTTTTCCGCGAGCAATTGCTGGTGCGTCGAAAGCGGAACCATCGTGTTGCCGATTTCGTGCGCCATGCGGTCGGCCATGGATTTGATCAGCCGCAAATTCGCGGCTTCAATTTCCAGATTGCGCAACTGCTCGGCTTGCGTCAAATCTTCCGCAGTCAATAGCGCGGAAAAAGGAACGGCGGAATCGCCGCGTTGAAACGGCACGATGTTGATGTTGTAAACTGCGTCGGAAGCATTTTCCGGTTCGTAGCGAAACGCCGCCAGCGCCACGCCGGTTTTGAGCACTTGATAAATTTTTGCGCCCAGCGCCTGCGGCAGATCGCTGAACTCCAAATCGTCCGTGCGTTTATTTTTATGACCAAAATGCCGGCGCGCGGACTTGTTCGCGTGCAAAATTTTCAAATCGTGCCCGACGACCACGCAGGCGCTGGCCAGTTCGCGCAGCACGTCGGTCATCATTTCATTGCTGTCGGCGATCTGGTTGTGCAGCCAGATATTGCGCAACGCCAGGCCAAGTTGTTCGAGCAAATGAAAAATCAATTCCAATTCCGCGTTGACCAGCGGTTCGCCGGTCAATCGTGCATCGAAAATGGCCATGCCGACAATGCCATTACGGTCGGCAATCGGCACGGCTACCTGCGCGCCCAGAATTTCAAATTCTTTTTGCGTTTCGGCGTCGGCCCGCGCCGGCTCGCTGTCGCGCTTCAAAATCCGTCCAAGTTTGAGAATCTGCCCGCCGATGCCCGCGTCCAGCGAAAGTTCAAAATGTTCGAGCAAGCCCGAAGAAAAGCCAATGGCCGAAGCGGCATAAAGCCGGCGGCCATCTTCCGGCGGAGAAACGTCCGGCAACGGCGCGCTGGAGCGATTCAAAAAAATGGCGGCGCGATTGATGCTTAACATTTCCCGCAGAAAAGACAGGAATTGTTTCAGCATCGCCTCGCCGTTCAGCGAGTAAGTGAGGATGGACGAAAAATCGCGCAATACATTGAGCGTTTGCGCGGCATTGATCGAACGGCTGGCGAGTTCGGGTGCCGCCGGGAAGAAATTTTGCGGTGGCAAAACGGAAGGCAGTGCGCGTGCAGCCGGAGTTTTTTCCAGCCTTTCCAATAACGAATTCAAAAGGCGGTCGCGAACGGGTTTGATCAAAACATGATTGGCGCCGTGCAAAAAAATTTCTTCTTCCCACGCCGATTCGCTCGCGGAAGCATAAACGATGACCGGACATTTCGCGTCGTGACGGCGAAGACGATCCACGACCCAGACGGTTTGCACGTCCGCCCAATCCGCGTCCAAAATGGACGCCGTGATCAAGCCATGCGCCAGCAACGGCTCGGCTTCATCCACCGTCAGGCGATGGACGATGCGATAATGCGCGGGATCCAAAGCCTCATGGATCGCCCCGGCAAAATCGGGGTGACTGGATAAAACCAGGATGGTTTTCATCGCGCGTCAATAAAACAATTGAATCATCGTGCGCGAATCATTCCAAGTCGCCGCATCGCGGTCAATCCAATCCTGTCGCGGCGGTCATCACTCTGCGCCGGGCAAATCGCGACGGACTTTTGCGACGTCTGGCGGATGCGTTGGCCGCGCTAGACGAAAGAAAACTGGATGATTCCGTCTGGCTCGTCACCGACGCGCATATTTATAGCCGTCAGAAAATTTAAAACTGCTGGTGGAAAAACTGGAACGCTTCGTGAAATTCAAACCGCAGACGACGCTCCGCGAAATCATCCGGCTGACGGCGAAATAAATTTCGCGAAGCTATTATTTATTCCAAGGTCTAACTCCAATCCAAAACGAAGTCTTCTTTTCTGGAAAACGCTGTTTAAGTAATGCTTGAAAGGTTTTCCAATCGCTTGAGCGAAATCCAGCAGGGACAATTTGGAATGCCTGCTTATCTTCAAATTTGAGAAGAAATGTGCCGCGTCCCCCCGACCCCCACGCTTCAAGCTGTCGCCATTCAAAATCACCCGATCCGGGGAATAATGCTCTAATTCTTATTGTCTCATCATTCCATGTTATTTCTCGCGGTGTGAAAACAACGGTTGCAAATATGCCTGCAAATGTGCCTCCGAGTGCGCTCAATCCAAGAATGTTGCCAAATTGAGTTTCCTTACTTTGCAAAAGCGGAACAACGTAAGAAATGATTATTATAGCGATAAAAAATTTAAGAAACGTCTTGCCAAAAGCCAGT
>DASXED010000028.1:0-3057 GCA_036490295.1 Verrucomicrobiia bacterium
CTCATCATGGCGCGAACAAATCTGAAATGCGTAAAAAACTTTTGAATCGTCTTGCCAGTTAAAATCCGTGTTTCATCCGTGTTCAATCCGTGGCTAAAAATTCCTTCGCCCACTTCGCGTCCTTCGCGCGACAAATTATTAAATTGTTGCCGCACGCGTTTTTTTGTTACGTTGCCATCAGGTCGGAAAATTTATGAAGCGCTGGATTTCCATCGCAATTGCCGGACTGGTTTTCGGCGCAGCGGCGACTCACGCCGCGCAAGTCGGGCTGATCAAGATCAACGGCGCCATCGGCCCGGCCACGGCCAATTACATCTCCCGCGCGCTTGACCTCGCCGCCAATCAAAACGACGAGTGCCTCGTCATCGAACTGAACACGCCCGGCGGCCTCGCCAATTCCATGGACGACATCGTGCAGGAATTTTACGCGGCGCGCGTGCCGGTGGTCGTCTATGTTTCGCCGGAAGGCGCGATGGCCGGCAGCGCGGGCGTTTACATCACGCTCGCGGCGGACGTCGCGGTGATGGCGCCGCACACCACTATCGGCGCGGCGCATCCCGTGAGCATGGGCAGCGAAGACGAAACCACCAACAGCATCATGATGCAAAAAGTCGGCAACGCCTACACGAAGGTCATGCAGACCATCGCCGAAAAACGGCATCGCAATGTTGAATGGGCGAAGTCTTCCGTCACGGACAGCAAAGCCATCACATCCGAGGAAGCGCTGAAATTGAACGTCATTGATTTGATCGCGACCAATTTTCCCGACTTGTTGCAAAAATTAGATGGACGCTCTATCAACGGAAAAATTTTGAAAACCGCCGGCGCGAGTGTCGTGGAAATCCCGATGAGCCCGGGCGAAAAATTCTTCCAACTGTTCTGGCAGCCGCAAGTGATGATGCTGCTCCTGCTTATCGCGATTTATGGCATCATCGCCGAGATGAGCCATCCGGGCGCGATTTTCCCCGGCGTCGCAGGCGCGCTCGCGCTGATTTTGCTGCTGTATATGTCAGCCACGCTGCCGCTGAACATCGCCGGGCTCGCGCTGATTCTTTTGGCGCTCGCGCTGTTTGTTATAGATATTTTTGCGCCGACGCACGGTGTTTTGACCGGCGGCGGCATCATCGCGTTTTTTCTTGGCGCGCTCATGCTTTTCAATCACGCGCCAAAAGTTTATCAATTGCCCATGACGTGGATTGTTTCGACGACGCTTGTGACCGCTGCGTTTTTCGTTTTCTTCGTCAGCAAAGGAATCCGCGCGCAACGGTTGCCGAAAAACGCGGGCGCAGAAACGATGCTCGGCAAAACGGTGAACGCGCTTTCGCGGATTGACTCGGCGGGCGGCAAGGTGTTTATCGAAGGCGAACATTGGAACGCCGTCAGCGAAACGCCGGTGGAAGCCGGACAACCAGTTGAAATTATCAGCATCACCGGACTGACTTTGAAAGTTAAACCAAAATAAAATTAACGGACAAAATTATGGACCAACAATCAATTCAACATCTCATCGGCGGCGGACTGGCGATCATTGTTCCGATCCTCGTCGTCGGACTTTTCATTTTATCCTCGGCGATCAAAGTTCTGCGCGAATATGAGCGCGGCGTCATTTTCCGGCTCGGCAAATTGCAGGGCGCAAAAGGGCCGGGAATCATTTTTCTCATTCCGATGGTGGACAAAATGGTGCGGATGGATTTGCGCGTCGTGACCATTGACGTGCCGAAACAGGAAATCATGACGCGCGACAACGTGCCCGCCACGGTGGACGCGGTGATTTATTTCCGCGTCGTGGATCCGAACGCAGCGGTCGTGAAGGTAGAAAATTATTGGAAGGCGACTTCGCTCATCGCGCAGACGACGTTGCGCAGCGTTCTCGGACAATCCGCGCTCGACGAATTGCTTTCGCAACGCGACGTCATCAACCAGAAATTGCAGGAGATCATTGACAAGCAGACCGAGCCGTGGGGCATCAAAGTCACGAGCGTCGAGACGAAGGAAGTGTCGCTGCCCGACAGCATGAAGCGCGCGATGGCCAAGCAGGCCGAGGCCGAACGTGAACGCCGTGCGAAAGTCGTGAACGCGCAGGGTGAATTTGAAGCCGCCGAAAAAATGGTGCAGGCCGCCGCGTTGATCGCGAAGGAACCGATCGCGCTGCAACTGCGCTATCTCCAGACCATGCGCGAAATGGCGAGCGAACACAACACGACGACGTTCCTGCCGCTGCCGATAGATTTGTTCAGCGCGTTTTTGAAGAAATAATGAATTGGCGCGGAAAATTCTCAAATGAATGAACAATTCCAAGAGTTTTTTAAGAAATTGGCTCGACGGTTTCGCAGCGAAAATCATCTTTCAGATTTTACTTATGTTGCACTTGAGGTGATTCCAGAGTTCAAAAAAGATTTTGTGCATTTCTTCCATCCTTCGCTTGAGATAAGCGACAATGGAATTGAAGTCATTAGAGAATTCACACTAAAATCTTCCGACCAGCAGCCGTCAGGGAGACCGGATTTTTTGCTTCGTTGTAATGCATGGGATTTGATTGTGGAAAATAAAATTTGGGACAGTGATTATCATTTCGGTCAATATGGCGTGACACCATTAGTGCTGGGAGGGAGAAAGCCGCTTGTCGGTCTCATCGCTAATCACAAAGTAGAACCTACGCAACAATCCCAAGGTTGGGCAATAAAAACATGGGACGAATTTGTTGAGTATTTTGCAAATAAAAAATACTCGCCTTATGATGATGTTTTTTCAGCGTATATCGAATATGTAAATAAAGTGTGTGCTATGACAAAATTCAATAATTTCAAATTTGACGCCAACTCTTTGCACGCCCTCGCGTATTTCGCAAGAATGATCAGGGCTACGCTGGACAAACTGCCAACTGTTTCCAATAGTATGTATGAAATCTCCGTCAAAGACGATTGGAAATGGAACTTTGGTGAAACTTGGGCTGGTTGTTTTTTTGAATTAAAACGGGATGGATCGAACTTGTGTCTGTTTTTGTTCTTTGGAATCGATTTTGATCCTGAACGAAAGGCTGCTTCAATCACGATTGAT
>DASXED010000043.1:0-34793 GCA_036490295.1 Verrucomicrobiia bacterium
AGTTACGCGAGCATACCGACAACGATCCGAGCGTGACGTCAGGAAATTTATTTGGCAATGTCATGCACCTTTCCGGCCAATTGACGGCGGCAGGCATTCCCTGGCGTTCTTATCAACAGGATTTGGAATATAGTCCATCGGCAACAAAAACTGCTTCCAGCCATGACAAAACAATTGATCCATACAACGGAACTACTGAACATCTTTATGTCGTGAAACATAATCCAATGGAATTCTTCACGGACACGCAAAACAAGAATGTCTATCCGCTGACGCAATTTTGGATGGACCTCACCAATGATAACATCGGACGTTACAATTGGATTACGCCAAACGCATTTAATGAGATGCACAGCGCCTTGCCACGTGGCTATCATTATCACGGTATTCAGTATGTGGGAAATCAGGCGGCCATTGCCGAGGGAGACAATTGCCTTTCAATCATCATTCCCCAAATAATGGCTTCGCAAGCCTATAAAGATAATGGCGTCATCATTATCTGGACTGATGAAACGGTGAGCACGGATGACACAAACACGACGCTTCCATTTATCATCATTTCACCGTTGGCCAAAGGCAATGCTTATGCCAGCACGCTGCCCTACAGCCATTCTTCGACGCTCAAAACGATGGATGAAATATTTGGGCTGGCCTTTCAGACTAATGTGATTCCGGCGCGGGACATTGACGCTTTTGGCACAGGTTACAATTACGTGGATGGCCGAAGCGCCGTCGTCAACGATTTAAGCGATCTTTTCAAGTCGAACCCTGTTGATGCAGCCAATCATTCCATCCACTTTTGACGTGATTAAATCGTGGTAATTGGCGATGATCATCATAGTGCAATGGCATGGCTTCAATCCATGCGCCGCAGCCCTGTATGTTAGAGCCAACTGAAACTAATCGTTCAGCGCCATCGGGAGATTTTGAACGTCTCTTGCGGGCGATTATCGGACGGTCGGTCAAATATCGGTCAGCTTCCATCCTGATTGCGCTGGTGATTTTGGCAGGGGGAATCTGGTCGGCGGCGCACCTGTCCCTGGATGTCACGCCCGACATCAGCAATTTACAGGTGCAGGTGCTCACTCCGGTTCCCGACCTTTCGCCCGAAGAAATTGAAACCTCCGTGACCCGACCCATTGAACTTGAAATGTTCGGGCTTCCGGGCTTGGAACAAGTTCGCTCCTTTACCCGGTTTGGCATTTCCCAAGTGCGCCTGGTTTTTTCCGATGGCACTGACTTGTATCGGGCGAGGCAAATGGTTTCGGAGCGGCTGGCCGGCGCGGTTCAAAAATTGCCGCCGGGATTGACTCCAAGTTTGGCGCCGCCAAGCTCCGGGCTTGGCGAAGTCTTTACTTATGCGCTCGCCTACAAGACGAATAGTCCCGCGCTCACCAATTCAGTTGAAGAAAGACTGCGGCGGTTGAAACTGGCGCAGGAATTTGTAGTCAAACCTTGTTTGAAGTCGATCAGAGGAATCGCCGAGGTCAATACCACGGGCGGTTACGATCAGGAAATGGTCGTCGAAGTGGACCCGCTGAAAGTGACGCCCATTGGTTTGGACTTGAGCGATATTACCAGCCTTGTGCAACGAAACGCCGCGATTGGCGGCGGCGCGCTGGTTGAACGGGACGGAAGGCAATTCATCATCCGCTCCCGGTCGCGCGCGCAGACCAGCAACCAACTGGCAAATGTCAGCATCAAACTTCCGTGGACATTAAGAGGAATGCCATTGAGTGAAGTGTCCCACATCGGCATCGGTTCAAGTATCCGGCTTGGTGCCGCCACACTCAACGGTCAGGAAGCCGTGCTCGGAACGGCGATGATGTTGACCGGGGAAAACGCGCGCGCAGTCGCGCGGTCTTTCGGCTCGGCCTTGGCCGAAGCCCAAAGCCGGTTGCCATCGGACATGGAGCTTATACCACTCTATGACCGGTCCAAACTTGTTGATAGCGTCATTGAAACTGTCGGGCGCAATCTCCTTTTCGCGGGCGGATTAGTGCTGGCCGTGCTGCTTCTATTCCTCCGCAGTTGGCGCGCTACACTTGTCATTATCAGTGTGCTAATCTTGTCATTTGCCCTTGGCATCAGCGGCATGGCGACTTTTGGCATTATAGGCAGTCTATTAACCCTTGGAGCAATTGATTTTGGCGTGGTGATAGATGACACCATCGTCATGGTGGAGAACGTCGCCCGAAAACTGGCCGCCTCAAACCATGATACGGACGAAAAATCACGCTTGGCGACTATAGTTGAAGCTTGCTGCCAAGTGCGCAAGCCAATGCTTGTCGGTATGTTGATAATCATCGGCGCATACCTTCCGATTCTTACGCTGGGCGGAGTGGAAGGACGAATGTTCCGGCCTTTGGCAGAATCGGTGATTTTAGTATTGGCCAGTTCACTGCTGCTCACACTTACGCTCGTTCCGGCACTGTGCGCCATCGGGTTGAAACCGGGCAATATGTTAAAAGAGCCGCAGTTTTTGCAAGTCTTGCGTTCGTCTTATGAAAGACTGTTTCAAACTTGCCGTCGTTTTGGATGGTGGTTTTTGGTTTTGGTCTTACTGTTGGTCGCGGGAGCTGGCTATCTTTCAACCCAGCTGGGCGCGAACTTCATGCCTTACTTGGACGAAGGCTGGCTGCTTGTTGACGTCCATCGCGACCCGCAAATCAGCCTGGCAAAATCTTTGGAAATGGAGCTTCAAACAGAACGCGCCATTCGGGCAGAGGTTCCTGAAGTCAAAAATCTATTTTCGCGCATCGGTATGTCAGAAATTGCCACCGATCCGCAGGGCGCAAATGAAAATGACATTTACATTAGCTTTCAACCGTATTCGGAATGGCGCAAGGTCAATGGACACGCCATCTCGAAAATGGAATTGGCCCAAGTCATCAAGTCGGTCATTGAACGCAATGTTTCCGGGCAGGAATTGGAGTTGAACCAGCCCATCTCAATGCGATTTGACGAAATACTTGAAGGAGTTCGGACCGATTTGGCAATTAAATTATTTGGCCCGGACTACAACCAACTGGATTCGCTGGCAACCAAAGCTTCTGAAATCATCAAAAAAATTCTCAACGCGGGCGAAGTGGTCGTTGACCGGCCGGGCCGCACGGACACGATGGAATTTATTCCCGATCCGGTTCAAACCCTTCGCTATATGATCACCGCAGACCAGGTTAACAATGCGATGTCCATCGGTCTGGGCGGCCGGCAGGTTGGACGCATTGATGAAGGCGACATTTTCTATCCTCTAGTTGTGCGCACGGCTGAAAATTTCCGCACCAACGCGGATAAGTTGAACCTGCTTCCCGTGCGCAGCGCCGACAGCTCGTTTGTAATTGGACTTGGCGATATAGGGAAATGGCAGACTAACCGTTTGTCGGTCAGCACTATTACCCGCGAACAAGCCGAACGCCGCGAAGCCATCATGGTTACGGTGAATAGTCCTGATGTCATCGGATTTGTTGCGCGCGCGCGCGAAGCAATTCAAAAGCAACTCAAGCTTCCTGAAGGCTGCCGGCTGGAATTCAGCGGCTCTTACGAAAACTGGCAATCGGGCAGTAGAAGATTATTGGCCGCCGGCGGAATATTTATTTTTTTAAGCCTGCTTTTGGTCTATGCCGCGCTCAAAAATTGGAAGCAAACTACTCTGGTCGCATTCGGCATTCCGTTCGCCTTGGTCGGCGGTGTTTATGGGCTATGGTTTCGCGGTTTGCCGCTGACAATGCCTGCGGCTATTGGATTTGTGACCCTGGGCGGCTTGAGCATTCTCAACGGAATGGTTTTGATCACTTACTTCAACAATCTTCGCGCCCAGGGAATGAAGCAGGCGGAAGCCGCGTTGATTAGCGCAAAAACGCGGTTGCGTCCCGTGCTCATGACCGCCCTGGTCGCCAGCGCAGGCTTTATACCGATGGCGATTTCGACCAGTCAAGGCGCGGAACTGCAAAGGCCGTTCGCCACCGTCGTGATTTTTGGCATCTTAACTTCGACCGTGCTGACCCTGTTGATTATTCCACTCTTGCTGGCTGAACGTGAATGAATTGAACCACGTTGTATTTTCAAATGCCGCCGTTCATAAGGTCATGTCACTCATTTAGCCGACAAGACGAATTTTGAAAAAAGGTGATAATGCAATGCGAAGGTCGTAACTTCGAACCGATAGAGTCCAAATCCAAGCTAATTGAACTGTAATCGTTTTAAGAATGGAATCAAACAAGTGAAGACATTATTTCCCGTCCTCCTGATTGGGTTGGTGATTTCCATTCGCGCCGATGGACAGACCAATTTGCCGCCTATGGCCGGGACTTCTCATCAAACTATGGAAACACTTGTTTGCATCCGGCACGGCGAAACACCGCCTATTGGTGGCGGACTTGGACAATTGGGCTGTCGCGGCCTGAATCGCGCGCTGGCGTTGCCCAATGTTTTATTGGGAAAATATGGCAAGCCGCAATTTGTATTTGCGCCCAATCCCGACAAGAAGGAACATGGAATCTACAATTATATCCGTCCATTGATCACCATCGAACCTACCGCTGTTCGTTGCAGTTTGCCGGTCAACACTGACTTTGACAAGACCAAGGACCTTGAACAAGAGATTAGCAAACCAAAATACAAAAACGCCACCATCTTCATCGCTTGGGAACACAATGCGCTCGATGTATTTGTCAAAAATCTGATCAAAGACAGCGGCGGCGACCCGGCGCAAGTTCCTATCTGGCCGGGAAATGATTATGACACCATTTTCCTGGTAAAGATTACTCGCTCTGAAAAAGAGGAGTCAGTGGCTTTTACAATTGATCACGAAGGATTGAATGGCTTGAGCGATGACTGTCCTTGAATTGCCGGCTAATGAAAGAAACCAAAACGAATGAACACGGCGATTTCTGAATTGCGCAAGCCGGCGGCGGTCACCGCGTCCGCGAAAATTGTGGCGACCCGCGTCGGTTCAATAGATGTCTTTCGCGGATTCGTCATGCTTCTGATGTTGAGCGAAGTCCTTGATGTGGGCAGAATCGCAAAAGCTTTTCCCGGAAGCAGTTTCTGGGCGTTCATCAATTACCAGCAATCTCACGTCGAATGGATTGGCTGTTCGCTGCATGATCTGATCCAACCCGGCTTTTCGTTTCTTGTCGGAGTAGCTTTGCCTTATTCGCTCGCGCGACGGATTACTGTCGGACAACCGCAATGGCATCGCACCTTGCACGCCTTTTCGCGGGCATTAGTGCTTGTTTTTCTGGGCATTTTTCTGCGGTCCATTGACCAGCCTCAAACCTTTTGGACTTTTAAGGATACTCTCACGCAAATTGGCTTCGGCTACGGCTTTCTCTATTTGCTCGCACTGCGTTCGGCGCGCGTCCAATGGATAACCTTCGCGGCCATTTTGTTTTTTTACTGGCTGGCGTTTGCGCTTTACCCGCTGCCGGGATCAAATTTTGATTGGAGCCAAGCCGGCACAAGCCCGGACCAATTGCTCCCGGGTTTTGCGGGACATTGGAGTTTGAATACTAACTTGGCGTGGTCGTTCGATGTCTGGTTTTTGAATCTTTTTCCACAACAGCATCCATTTTTCTATGCTGACGACGGCGGTTATTCCACGTTGAGCTTCATTCCAACCTTGGGCACGATGATTCTTGGATTGGTCGCCGGCAACGTGCTGCACAGCGGGCGTTCGCCGCTTGACAAAGTGCGCTGGCTGGCCATCGCGGGTGTAATCGGCCTTGTCGCCGGATGGCTGCTCGGTGTTGCAGGCATTTGCCCCGTGGTAAAACGCATTTGGACGCCGAGTTGGGTATTGTTCAGCGGCGGCTGGTGTTTGCTGATTTTGGCGGGACTTTACCTGGTCATTGATGTTTGGAATCGGCGCGCCTGGACTTTTCCATTTAAGATAGTCGGAATGAATTCCATTGCTGCTTACATGATTTCCTGGCTGTTCGTCAGCTTTATTACCGAGGCTTTGCTTCGGCACGTCGGCCGTCACAGCTTTGAAATCTTCGGCAATACTTACGAACCTTTGCTGCTGGGCGCGGGCGTCATGCTGGTCGAATGGCTGATTTTGTGGTGGATGTATTGGCGCAAAATTTTTCTGCGTGTGTAAAATGACGGTTGCAATGCAAAATGAAATTCAACATAAAATAATAAAGCCATGAAACAAACCCGCCGCGAATTTGTTCGCACTCTTTTTGTGGCCACGCAAGCCGCCGTGGTTGGCAGCCTGATTCCTGGCAATCTTTTCGCCGCCGATGCCCCGCCATCAGTTGCCGCCGGCGGTCTTCGCTTCCTCGTCTTTGGCGATTGGGGACGCAACGGCGAGCAAGATCAAACCGAAGTCGCCACCCAGATGGCGCGCGCATCGAAGGATATTTCCGCCCGCTTTGTCATTTCCGTCGGCGATAATTTTTACAATGAAGGAGTAACATCCTCCACTGATCCCCAATGGCAGACTTCCTTTGAAAATGTCTATCACGATCCTGCGCTCCAAATTCCGTGGCAGGTTATTTTGGGGAATCATGATTATTACGGCAATTGCGACGCTCAAATCGAATACTCAAAAACTCATCCGCGTTGGAACATGCCGGCGCGTTACTTTGTCCAAACTCATCGGATTGATGATTCCGCCACCGCCGATTTCTTTTATCTCGACACGACGCCCATGATAAAGAGCTACGTTCATCAGGCTAAAATCGGCCCCAACATCGCCACGCAAGATACGGCAAAACAACTTGCCTGGTTTGAGAACGCGCTTGCCTCGTCCAAAGCCCGATGGAAAATCGTGTTCGGCCATCATCCGATTTATTCCGGCGGCAAGCACAGCGACACCGCCGATTTGATCGAACAGGTTTTGCCCCTGCTGCATAAATACAATGTGCAGGCGTGGTTCAACGGCCACGACCACGACCTACAACATTTAGCGGACGATAAAATGAATTTTTTCTGCTCCGGCGCCGGTTCGCAGGTCAGCCTCACCCAACGGATTCGGCAATCGAAGTTTCTGGAAGCCTGCCCGGGTTTCATTGCCACCATTTTGCACCCGGATCAAATGGAAATCCGCATGATTGATAATTTCGGGAATCTTCTCTACACCGCGACTGTTCCGGTGGAAATGGCCGTGCCGTCTGCAATGACCTGACATCAAGGCGGCATAATCAAAAACCGGCATACGGGGCGCTTGATGTTTCATCGCCGCCAGGTTCTCCATTTCGCCAAAAAAACCGACCGGGTTTCTTCAGGAAAAGTTGCAACCACAGTTGGCCATTCATGCTTCGCCTGTCCGTGGACGTCGAGGCAAAACATCCTCGCAGCCCTAAAAAACTCATTATCATCAGGTTGGGCGAATTCCTAAAAATCCATATTTATCATGTGATAAATTGTTGTTGACATCGTGTTCCACAGAGACTAGAGTCGCTCAACTGAATGACCGCAGAACAAAAAAACGCATGCGTTTCCCACGGAAATTTGGCTTCCAGTCCCGGAAGCCTGATTGTTGATTTTACTCTCAAAATTCCAAGTCATAAACCATTTTGAAGGGAAAAAAACATGAAAAACGCAAACCTTGAGACATTCGCAATTCCGGCGGCCATTTTGCAGGCGGAAAATAACAAAGGCGGCATAATCCATTGAAAAAATTGAAGTGATTTGTTTATAGAAAACCCAACCTCTAAATCCAACCTCTAAAAAATGAAATCCAAGTTAATCCACTACGTTGCCATCTTAATTGCCGGCGTTTGCATTTACGGCTTCAATGCTTGCGCCACCACCATCAACGCTCCCAGCACCTACGCAAACATCACCATTGACGGATCGTTTAGCGATTGGGCGTCCGTTCCACTGGCATATAGCCAGCCGCAACTGCCCGCTGATGTAGTTCAGTATGACCAGCTTTACGTGGCAAACGATGCAAATTACCTGTATATTTATTTTACTCTTTATACTCCGGCTTATCCATTCACTTCCAGTCAAAACCTGTTTTTTGACGCTGATACAAATTATGCAACCGGCGACCACGAACATGGCATTGGTTCTGACATGGGGGTTCAGAGCGGCGTTGGTTTTCAACAGGCATCTGGCGTGTTCAATACGGGGGGGACAATTAACGGATTGAATTACATGATGGCGTCGAACAGCCTTGGCACCAGCTATGAATTGCGCATTTCGCTTGACGCCACCTACAATACCGGCGGCGCTCCTGTATTTACCGGTGACACCGTCTCCATCTATCTTGAATCATCTGAAGCAGGAGGAAGCGAGTGGTTTCCGAATTTTTCAAGCAGCGCGCCGGCTGGCCTGACTTATACTTTGGCAGCCGCACCCGTGCCGGAACCTTCGAGCTTCTCTTTGCTTGCTTTCGGCGGTGGCGCGTTAGCCATCATTGGAATTGCCCGGCGCCGACGGGAAACCATGCATGAAGTGCGTCAAAAAGTTTCCAAAAGACTTTAATCCTTCAACACAACAAAATAGAAAATATGAAACTCAAGTTAATTCATTCCCTCGCCATCGCGATTGCAGGCGTTTGCATTTCTGGCCTCAATGCTGGCGCTGTTTCCACCAATGCGCCCAGCACTTATAAGAACATCACCATTGACGGGTCATTCGACGATTGGACGGGAGTCCCGCTGGCATACAACCAACCGCAACTGTCCGGCGATGTCGTTCAGTATCAAAACCTTTATGTCGCCAACGACGACGACTACCTGTATGTCCGGTTTACCCTTTATACCCCGGCCGACCCGTTCACCTCCGGGCAAAATTATTTTGTTGATGTGGACACAAACTATAACACGGGAGATCACGAGCATGGCATTGGCTCCGATTTATTTGTTCAAAGCGGCGTTGGTTATTATCAGGCGCCCGGCACTTTCAATGCAGGGGCGGCAGGTGACGTGGGTTGGTTGTCTGCGCCCGCAGCTCCGGCATCTGATTTTGAATATCGCATTTCGCGCCATACGCTTGGCATAAATGGCTTGCCGATGTTCACCAACAATACCGTCGCCCTATATCTTGAATCAGGTGAATCAAGTGGAAGTGAGTGGTTTCCGAATTTTTCAAGCAGTCCGCTGGCTGGCCTGACTTATACTTTCGCGCCGTCGTCGGCTATTTTGACGACCAACCTTGCGCTCGTCGGGCTTAGCAATTCGTCTTGGGAAGTCAATCCCTCTGGAACAGATCTCGGCACGAACTGGCTTGGTCAAACATACGATGACAGTCCGTCTCCATGGATTTCAGGTCTTGGATTGTTTGGCTACACGCCATCGGGCGCATATCCGACCATACAAACTCCATTATCCAGCGGTCCCAATACTTATTACTTTCGCACGCATTTCACATGGAATTATTCAACGATCAATCTTGCTTTTGTGGTGACGAATTATCTCAGCGATGGAGCCGTTTATTATTTGAATGGGGTTGAAGTGAGGCGCGATCGCATGCCTGCGGGCAATGTTGCTTATGGCACTGCCGCCAGCGGGACAAATTCGCCCGTTGGTCAGCCTGACATTTTTGGTTTCTCCGGCGGCCCGTTGCAGATTGGCGACAATATTCTTGAAGTGGAAACGCATCAGGCGCCGGGCAGCGGCTCGGACATGGTCTTTGGTCTTTCGCTGACGGCGGCCACGCAATATCCGGCGACCATAGTGAATACCAATCTGCCGGCCGATCAATCGGTTCCAGTCGGGCAGTCGGTGACCTTTACCGCAGATGTGTTGGGCAGTTCTTTAAGCTATCAATGGTTAGAGGGCGGAGCGCCCATTGCTGGAGCAACCAATGCGGTGTTTGTAATTCCCTTTGCGACGACCAATGATTCAGGAGGCTATTCCTTGACAGTGGCCAATTCGCTGGCGACAAACACCACGCGGACAGCCATGCTGTCGGTGCTAAATACGCCGGTGGTCATCACCAATCAGCCTGCGGATCAATATGTCTTGGAGGGTCATCCGACTACACTTACTGTTTCGGCAACGGGTTCGTATCCGCTGGGGTATCAATGGTTCTTTAACGACAACATTATTTCCAATGCGACGAACGCTTCTTACTCCATCGCATTTGTGAATTCCACGAATGCCGGCAATTATTATGTGACGGTCAGCAATCCGACGGGGCCGATTAACAGCCGCACAGCCGTGTTGACTGAATTGCTGGACATCATTCCGCCGGCGGTGACGAATGTTACGGCGACTGCGAGCAAAATTTTGCTTACTTTTTCCGAGCCTGTGGATTCTGTTACAGCGGGCAACCCTGCTTATTACACATTAAGCAGCGGGTGGACCGTGTCCAATGTTGTCGTCAACAGCGCCAATCAAGTGACGATAACGCCAAGTTTACCGTTTAATTTGGGGACGCTTTATTCGGTGACGGTAAATGGCGTAAAGGATCTTTTCGGTAATGCCGCAAACACGACGGTGTCGTTTACGACCACCATTGTCATTGACGGGAAAGTTGATGATTGGCAGGGGATAGCGCCGATTTATGACAATCCCACCCCGGGCAATGATGGCGCGGCTGATTTCAAGGATATTTATGTCTACAATGATGATGCGAATTATTATTTCCGCGCCACCTTGTGGCATGACATTCCCGGAACCAACGGTTTCTTTCCCAAGTATGCCGATATGTATTTCAATACGGACAATGATATTAATACCGGTTATGAATATGGGTTTATCGGTTCAGAGTTGCTGCATGAAAGCAGTGCGTTTTACCAGGAGAAATTAGGGAATAAGAATGATGAGTCCTCAGCCGGAGCGGGACCTATTGTCGGGCTGAATTATCTTATTGCGCCCACGGTTGCAGAAACCAATTTTCCTGCGGATTTTGAATGGAAATACTCCCGGAACGCGACCTTTGCGGATGGGACGCCGGTATTTCCAACGAACGTAATAAGTTTCTTATGGGAGGGAAGTCAAATAGGCTATTTATCGCCCAATAATTTTGCGCCGGCAGACGGGGCCAGTTTGATTTATTACACCAATGCCGTGCCTTTGAGTGTGCCAGGTCTGCCTCTGGGCCAGCTTGCGATCTACAATGTGACTGGAGGTAAAATAGCCTTGGCTTGGGATCCGCCAGGCACATTACAGTGCAACAGTTCATTGGGAGGCAATTCATGGACGAATATGCCTGGTGCAACCAGTCCATACATTATTCCATCGTCCAATGGACAACAATTCTTCAGGCTTGCACAGTGAATCTGAATGCAGGAGCCAAGGGATGTCGAATGATGTCCCTTGGTTTGGCAAATTGACATCTTAATTTAATGAACACTGGAATACAGAAAAGAAGGTGCTTTCGATCTGGATTCAGGGCTGCTGGATTTACGCTAATCGAACTTTTGGTCGTTATTGCCATCATTGCCATATTGGCGGCAATGCTTTTGCCTGCGCTATCGGCGGCCAAATTAAAGGCCAAAAACATCCAATGCGTGAGCAATCTCAAGCAATTATCGTTGGCTTATATTATGTATATCGGAGATTTTCATGCGTCGTTTCCGCATATATCAGGTAATGACCTCTGGTTGGGAGATATGATAACATATTATGCCCAGGTAAATGGTCTAAGGATTTGTCCGGTGGCCTATACTCCAACGACACGCACGGTTTCCAGCGCCACTTATACTTATGGCGCTGCTGATCAAATGTGGAATTGGTCGCCATACGGCACCGTATATCAAGGAAGTTATGGCTTTAACGGCTGGCTCTACGGCAGCTACGATGCACTACCAAGTGACCTGCTGGGGACGCCGGCTTCCTGGAAATATGGAAATGAATCGGCGGTCAAGGATACGACAGACACGCCGCTATTCGGCGACGCCATGTGGATTGACGGCTGGCCGAAGGAAGTGGAAGGTCCATCGGCAGACCTCTACGATGGCAATGCCGCTTCGGGAGAAATGGGGCGATGGACGATTGCGCGGCACGGCTCTTCGTCTCCAGCCAGTGCTCCCAGAAGCATTACATCAAGCACAGGACTGCCGGGTTCGATCAACATCGCATTTTTTGACGGCCACGCAAGTTCGGTGAAGCTGATGAATTTATGGACATTGTATTGGCATTCAGGCTGGGTCACTCCAGGCACGATCCCAAATCCGCATTAAATAAAAATGGCGAATACGATACATAGCGTGATGAACCCATGATGCAAATAAATCAACGCGGCGAAATCTGTTTATCAAAGACCAGCAACACACCTTTAGCGCCGACGTTTTCTGCCGTGCTGATTTTAACTGGAAATTGCCCCGCGTCAGGAATGAATTCCATCCGCTCTTTGTTAGATAGTTGAATTGTGTTCCGCCAATGGCTCAACCTGTAAATAACCTGTTAACTAAATTAAACCATGCGAAATTTTATAAGCGTATTAGTTGCCACAATTTTGAGCGCCGCGTCATTATGGGGCGCGGAATCCGGCGGGCGTTTGGAAAACAAATCCATCGCCTGGCACTGGAGCATCGTGAATGGAAACCTGCAACCCACGGGCGTGGACGACAAGTTGAATGGCGGTTTTCTTGCGCTCACAGGCGAATGTTTTCAGATCGAGCTTGGCGACGGAACCATTCTGAAATCGTCTGACTTCAAGCTTGCCGGGCCGCCGGCACTTGAATCTCTGAAGCGCGAGCCTGATTCGCCGACATTGTCCCGGCATGATTCCGGCCGCGAACTTGTCGCAAAATTTTCCGCGCCGGAAACAAATCTTTCCATCGAGTGGCGCGTGATTTTGCGCGACGGCTCAACCTACGTTCGCGAAGAACTGACGCTCCATGCCATTGGCCAGGATGTTCTCGTCAAGAAAATCACCTTGTTCGATGAAACAGTTCCGGGTGCGAAAACCGCCGGCACGGTGGATGGTTCGCCGGTCGTGGCGGGCAATTTCTTTTTTGGCTACGAACATCCGATGGCGAAGAACAGCGTCGTCGCGGATTCCTCGGTGCAATGCAGCTTTTTGCGCAACGCGGTGTTGAAGGCTGGCGAAACGCTCGCACAAAGCTGCGTGATTGGCGTTGCGCCGCGCGGCCAGTTGAGGCGCGGTTTTCTCGCCTACGTCGAACGCGAGCGGGCGCATCCTTACCGGCCTTTTTTGCATTACAATTCGTGGTATGACATCGCGTGGGACAACCGAAAATACGACGAGGCGGAAAGTCTGGATGCTATTGATCAGTTTGGCCTGGAACTTGTGCATAAACGCGGAGTAGAGATGAATTCATTCTTGTTCGACGACGGCTGGGATGACAGCAAATCTCTTTGGAAATTTCACAGCGGTTTTCCGAACGGCTTTACTCCGCTTAAAATCGAAGCGGCAAAATATGACGCGGGCATCGGAGTTTGGATTTCTCCTTTCGGAGGCTACAACGTGGCGAAGATGCAAAGATTGAAATATGCGAGCCAGTTCGGTTATGAAACCAATGACAGCGGCTTTTCCCTGTCCGGCCCGAAATACTATCAGCGGTTTCACGATATTGTTTTGGAAATGGTTGAAAAATATGGCGTCAATTTGTTCAAGTTCGACGGTCTGGCCGCAGGCGCAAAAGCCGCAGCCAGCGGCCTTACGCGCGACGGCGACGCGATGTTGCGGCTCATCACTGATTTACGCGCAGTCAAGCCGGACATTTACATCAGCCAGACCGTCGGCACATGGCCATCGCCGTTCTGGCTGTTTTATGTGGATTCAACTTGGCGCGGCGGCTCGGATCACAGTTTTCATGGCAAAGGCTCGGACTGCCAGCAGTGGATAACCTATCGCGACATGGAAACCTACAACAACGTCGTGCAACGCGGGCCGCTGTATCCGTTGAATTCGATCATGCTGCACGGAATCATTTATGCGACTAACGCGGATAAATTGAACGCGATGAGCGACGCGGATTTCGGCGATCAAGTCCGCGAATTTTTCGGCACGGGAACGCAATTGCAGGAAATGTATCTCACGCCAAAATTGCTGGACCAGCAAAACTGGGACGATCTGGCCGAGGCTGCGAAATGGTCGAGAGCCAATGCCGAAGTGCTCAAAGACACGCATTGGATCGGAGGCAGACCCGAAAAAAACGAAGTCTATGGCTGGGCTTCATGGACTCCGCGCAAGGGAATTCTGGTGCTGCGAAATCCAGACGATAAACCCGCTGCATTCACCGCCGACTTGAAAAACAACTTTGAACTTCCCGACGGCGCGGCAAAAACTTTTCGTTTGCACAGTCCGTGGAAAAAAGACCAGTCGCAACCCGAAATTAAGATCGGGGCAGATCAGCCATACACATTCAATCTAAAGCCGTTTGAGGTTTTGGTGCTGGAAACAAAGTGACGCGATGAATTCCAGTGAACATTCTGAATTTTACGAAGTAACAAATGAATGAGATTTATAGCGACAGCGGCGCGACCGACAGGAAAGGTTACAATCTTTTCTTGTTGCTGGTCGCCGGGTTGGGTGGATTGCTTTATGGCGTGGACGTCGGGATCATTTCCGGCGCGTTGCCATATTTGGAAGCGACGTCCGGACTGACTTCCGGTCAACTCTCATTCATCGTCGCCGCCGTTTTGCTCGGCAGCGTGATTTCTACTTTATTTGCCGGCGCGCTCGCGGATTGGATTGGACGCAAAAAGTTGATGGCGGCGAGTGGAATCTTATTTGTCATCAGCATTCCGATGATTGCCCTCGCGCACGGTTACGGCCCGCTGGTTTTCGGACGTTTGTTGCAGGGCATCAGCGCGGGGTTGATCGGCGTTGTCGTTCCGCTTTATCTCGCGGAATGTTTGGGCGCGGCGAATCGCGGCAAGGGTACGGGAATTTTTCAATGGCTGCTGACGCTGGGCATCGTGGCGGCGGCAATCATCGGATTGTATTTCAGCAACCGGGTTGATGAAGTGGCTAAGCTCGGCGACGCCGCAAAACTATTCGCGTTCAAAGACACGGCGTGGCGCGGCATTTTCTGGGTTTCATTGCCGCCGGGAATTTTATTTGTCATCGGCAGTTTCATGGTCGCCGAATCTCCGCGCTGGCTGTTTCGTCGCGGAAAAAAAGACGCGGCCCGCGCGGCCTTGCTCCGCTCGCGAACCAGCGAACAGGCGGAAATCGAATTGACTGAAATGGAAGAAACCGTTGCCGCCGAAAAAGCAAAAATTTCGACGGCGGGCGAAAAGATAAAAGAGTCCCTGCTGCGCCGAAAATATGTGATTCCATTTGTGCTGGCGTGCGTGATTCTCGCGTGCAACCAGGCCACCGGCGTCAACTCCATCATCGGTTACAACGCGACGATTTTGATTCAAGCGGGACTCGATGACCGGCACGCGCATTTGGGTTACGTCATCCTCACGCTCGTTAATTTTCTGATGACGATTGGCGGCATCATGCTGGTGGATCGCAAAGGCCGAAAATTCCTGCTCTCGCTCGGCAGCGCCGGAATCATCATTTCGCTCATTTGCGTCGGCAGCCTGTTTCACAAAACCGAAAAACTCCGGGTGGATTGCAAAGACGCCGTGCAGGCGATGGTGACGACAAATCAAACGCTTGCGCTCACGTTCAACGAAGAAACGGCCAAAAACCTTCTCGCGGGCAAAGACATGGCGGGCGGACCATCGTCATTGATTGTGATTTATTCCTACGGCGATTTTCGCGCGGCGACTTCGGTCGTGCGTTCTGACGATGCGACCGCCAAGCCGATTGAAATCACGCGCGAAAGCTGCGTGCCGGACAACAAAGTCGTTGCGTTTTTCTCAAATCCTTTCGCCAATGTGGATGCGGCGCAAACCGCTCCGTTGAAAATTGAAAATGCCCTCGTCACGCCGGTTCCAAGCGCGCGTAGCGGCTGGCTTGTTGCAATTTTCCTTTTCATCTTCATGGCGTTTTTTGCCATCGGGCCGGGCGTTTGCGTGTGGCTCGCGCTTTCCGAACTGATGCCCACGCGCATCCGTTCCAACGGCATGAGCATCGCGCTGCTGATCAATCAGGCCGTGTCCACGACCATCGCCGCGACGTTTTTGCCGACGGTCGGCAAGCATGGCTACTCAACCATGTTTTTTGCGTTCGCCGGCTGCACCGTGGTTTATTTCATCACCGCCGCGTTTTTCCTGCCGGAAACCAAGGGAAAAACTTTGGAGGAAATTGAAGAACATTTTGAGGGCGGCCACTGAAACGCATCGCAGAAAAATTGTGACCATGCGACCGAAAATTATATGTCCATTGGACGCGGGATTTCAACCCGCCGTCCTGTTCAACCGCAGTTACGTTGAAACTGTAAAAGCGTCGGGCAAAGGCGTCCCGCTGGTTCTGGGCCTTGAACGCGAAAATAATTTGGTCTCGCGTTTTGAAACGGTCGTGTTTTCCGGGCCAGACGCCGTGACATTGCGCTACGTCGAACGCATCGTGAAATTTTTACTTTGGGCGCGGGGGGGATGGAAATTGCATTTCGGCGGGCCGAAAGCCATCGGCGAATCCATCCGCAGGACTTATTCAACGCGCGGCGCGCGAAAATTTGACTGCGAAATGATGTCGTGCGCCTACGGAAATTTTTTTCAAGTTGTCATCACCAGCGCCGGCAAAGTTCCGGCGCGGAAAGAAGCGCAGATCGCGGCGGGCGGCCATTTGAAAGGCTGCCGCATTGGCTTCGATCTCGGCGCGAGCGATTACAAAGTGTCCGCCGTTTTGGACGGAGAACCGGTTTTCACGGAAGAAACGCCGTGGAACCCGGTGGAACAGGCGAATCCGGAATATCATTATCATCATCTTTCGGCGGCGTTGCATCGTGCGGCGTCGCATCTTCCGCGCGTGGACGCCGTCGGCGGCAGTTCTGCCGGCATCATTGTGGACAATGAAATCCGCGTCGCGTCGCTGTTGCGCGCGGTTCCCAAAAAACTTTTTCCAAAAGCCGCGGGCATTTTCAAGCGCATCCAAAAAGAATGGAACGTGCCGGTCGTCGTGATGAACGACGGCGACGTCACGGCGCTGGCCGGCGCGCTTTCGCTGCGTCAAAAAGGAATATTGGGAATCGCGATGGGTTCAAGCCAGGCCGCCGGTTTCATGGATTTGCAGGGCCGGATTCCCGGCTGGCTTAATGAACTCGCTTTCGCGCCGGTGGACTATAATTCCGCCGCCGCAGTTGATCCGTGGTCGGGTGACGGCGGCGTGGGCGCGCTCTATTTTTCACAACAGGCGGTAAACAGACTTTTGCCCGCCGCAAAAATTTCGTTGCCGGAAAAAATGGGACTGCCCGAACGGCTCAAAGAAGTTCAAAGCCTGATGGCTGGCGGCGATGAACGCGCCGCAAAAATATACGAAACCATCGGCGTCTATTTCGGCTACACCATTGCTCACTACGCGGATTTTTACGACTTTCGCCACTTGCTGATTTTGGGCCGCGTCACGACCGGCGCGGGCGGCGACATCGTGCTCGCAAAGGCGCGCGAGGTTTTGAAAAAGGAATTTCCCGAAGTGGCCGCGCGCGTTGAACTGCACGTTCCCGATGAAAAAAGCCGCCGCGTCGGGCAGGCCGTCGCCGCCGCGAGTTTGCCCGTGATTAAAAATTGAAATGAAACTGCACCAATCCACCGCTGAAATTTTTGTGCCGGACGGAAAACCGGTTGCCGTCGCGCTCAAACGGATCACGCATCTGGGCATCGGCGCGCATCAGGATGATCTGGAATTCATGGCGTTTCACGGAATTCTGGAATGTTTCGCCAGCGAAAAAAAATGGTTCGGCGGCGTCATTTGCACGAATGGTTCGGGCAGCGCGCGCACCGGCGCCTACAAAAATTTCACCGACGCGCAAATGATGGCGGTGCGCCGCCGCGAACAAAACGCCGCCGCGACGATTGGCCGTTACGGAATCATGCTGCAACTGAATTATCCGAGCAGCGCGGTGAAAAATTCCGCCGACACAAAATTGAAAAATGATTTGAAGGAAATTTTGACGGCGACGCGCCCGGAAATTGTTTATACGCACAATCTCGCGGACAAACATGACACGCACGTCGGCGTGGTCATCGCTGCATTGCTGGCGATGCGCGAGTTGCCGCGCGCGCTCCGCCCAAAAAAAATCATCGGCTGCGAAGTCTGGCGCAATCTCGACTGGTTGCCGGATGCCGAAAAAGTTTTGATGAATGTGAGCGGCAATGAAAATCTGGCTGCGGCGCTCAACGGAGTTTTCGATTCGCAAATCGCCGGTGGCAAACGTTACGACCTCGCAACGACCGGACGCCGCGCCGCCAACGCGACCTTCTTTGAATCGCACGCCACGGACAAAGCCACGCAACTTATTTTCGGCATGGACCTCACGCCGCTCGCGATGGATGAAACCGCCGACATTGCCGGTTACGCCTGCCATTTCATCGAAAAATTCCAGGCTGACGTGCGGGAAAAATTAACCAAACGGCTCGGCTGAATTATTTCAAATGGAAATCATCATTCAACCTGACGCCGAAACCGCGACCGCCATTGCGGCGCGAATCGTCGCGCGGTTGTTGCGCGAAAAACCCAACGCCGTGCTTGGGCTGGCGACCGGCAGCACGCCATTGCTGCTTTATCGCGCGTTGGCGCAAATGAAATTGGATTGGCGCAAAGTCACGACGTTCAATCTCGATGAATACATCGGTCTGCCAAAAGAACACGCGCAGTCGTATCACAGCTTCATGTGGGAAAATCTTTTCCGGCACGTCAGCATTTCGCCGAAAAATGTTCACATCCCGGACGGCATGGCCAAAGACGTTCCCAAATTCTGCGCGCAATATGAGAAGCAAATTTGCGCGGCGGGCGGATTGGATTTGCAAATTCTCGGCATCGGCACGGACGGACACATTGGTTTCAACGAGCCGACATCTTCGTTGGCTTCGCGAACGCGGATAAAAACTTTGACGCCACAAACGCGCAAAGACAACGCGCGTTTTTTTGGCAGCGCGGACAAAGTGCCGCACCACGTCATCACGATGGGACTGGGCACGATCATGGAAGCGCGGCAATGTTTGCTGCTCGCGTTCGGCGCAAAAAAAGCGCGGGCAATCGCCGCCACCGTCGAAGGGCCGCTGACTTCAATCAATCCCGCGTCCATTTTGCAAATGCACGCGAACGTAAAAATTTGTCTGGACAAAGCCGCCGCCGCGAAATTGAAGCGCGCCAATTATTACCGTTGGGTTTATGCGAACAAACCGGATTGGCAAAAGTTTTAGGAATAAAAATGCAAAGTGTAGAGACAATAATCACGAAGGGACAATGCGCGCCGCCGGAAATTCTGTGTGCGCCGTTGCCGTTCTTCGATTCAACGGATCTCGAAAGCGTGCGGCGCGCATTTCAGGGCGCAGCTTCTTGCCCGCTGCAACAAACGTGGCTGGACGAAGAAGAAATTGGTTTCTCGCCCGGCACGGTGCGCACGGGCTGGCGCGGTGATTCGCTTCTAATTTTCGCCGAGTTGACGGACATTGACATTTTTAACGACGCGACAAAATTGAATCAGCGCGTCTGGGAACTGGGCGACGCCTTTGAAATTTTTTTGCGCGCAGAAAAAAAAGAAAATTATGTTGAACTTCACGTCACGCCGAACAACCAGCGGTTGCAATTGCATTATCCCGATGGCACTTCCGCCGAAAAAGTGCGGAAAAACGGCGGGCTGGAAATTTTTTTAATTTGGGACGAGGCGTTTCACTCCAAAACCTGGGTTGAAGACGGAATGTGGCTTGTCTATGCCGAAATTCCGGCGTCGTTGGTGTGCAACCCAAACGAACCAATTGAGAACACGCGCTGGCGATTTTCTTTTGGCCGTTACGACTATGCTCGCGGCGTGGAAGAGCCGGTTGTTTCTTCCAGTTCGCGCCACGCCAAGCCTGATTTTCACCGTCAGCACGAATGGGGAGTGATGACTTTCAAAAAATTTGACAGTGACTCAAAACCAATGACGAAACGAACATTACTTATTTTAGCCGCAGGCATGGGCAGCCGTTACGGCGGCCTCAAACAAATTGATTCCGTCGGCCCGGACGGCGAAACAATCATTGACTACTCGGTGTATGACGCGATGCGCGCGGGATTTAATCAACTCGTGTTCGTGATTCGTCGCGATATTGAAAAAATATTTCGCGAAACCATCGGCAGCAGATTCGAGAAACGAATCGCCGTGCAATATGTTTTTCAAGAATCAAATTCACTTCCGCCGGGCATGGCTGTTTCGTCGCAACGAAAAAAACCGTGGGGAACCGGCCACGCAATTTTGACGGCGGCTGACGCGATTCACGAGCCGTTTGGGGTCATCAACGCCGACGATTTTTACGGCGCGCAATCCTTCCAATTGCTGGCCGCGCATTTGCAGCCCGGCAATCCGAATTTTGCGATGGTCGGTTTTGTCCTGCGCAACACGCTGTCCGAATTTGGAACCGTGTCGCGCGGCGTTTGCCAACTGACGGATGACCATCTTGAAAATGTTCGCGAAATTGTCGGCATTGAAAAATTTGGAGCGGTGGCAAGATACAAAAATGGCACCGGAGAATTTCACGCGTTGACCGGCGGGGAAATTGTTTCGATGAATATGTGGGGGTTCAATCCAACTATTTTCAATCCGCTTCGGGAACAATTCATGGAATTTCTTAAATCACGCGGTTCGGATGAAAAAGCGGAATTTTACATTCCCAGCGTCGTGAACGGTTTGATTCAAAGTAGAACGAACCGGGTGAAGGTGTTGCAAACCCGCTCGTCATGGTTTGGTGTCACCTATCTGGAAGACCGTCCTTTTGTGGCCGAAGGCATCCGTCAGCTTATTCGCAAAGGTGAATATCCTGAAAGGCTCTGGATATGAATCTGAAACACAACGTCCGGGCAGTGGCGGAACAATTTCAAATCCACGGCGAATTTTTGGGCGCCGAGCCTTACGGCAGCGGTCATATCAATGACACTTACTGCGTGGTTTTTGGCCAGGGCGGCGCGCGCGTGCGCTATATTTTCCAGCGCATCAATCATTGCATTTTCAAAAAACCTGCCTTGCTGATGGAAAACATCCAGCGCGTCACGGCGCATCTGGCTGCGAAGTTGGCCGGCGAGCCGGACTTCAACCGGCGCGTGCTGACGCTGATTCCGACGCGAAACGGCCCCTGTTTTTATCACGATGAACAGGGAAATTATTGGCGCGCCTACATCTTCATCGAAAAGGCGCGTTCGTATGATGCCGTGGAAAATCCCCGGCAGGCGTTTGAAGCCGCCAGGGCTTACGGGCATTTTCAAAGCCTCCTCGCCGATCTGCCCGCGCCGCGATTGCACGACACCATTCCCGATTTTCATCACACGCCAAAGCGGCTTGCCGCACTGATGAAAGCCGTTGAGGATGACGTTGAGAACCGCGCCGCGTCTGCGAAACCGGAGATTGATTTCATCTTGAAGCGGGCGACCATTGTTGACGTGCTGCTCAATGCCAATTTGCCGGAGCGCGTCACGCACAATGACACCAAGTTCAACAATGTCATGCTTGATGATGCGACCGGCGAGGGTGTTTGCGTGGTGGACCTGGACACGCTGATGCCCGGCCTGACGCTTTACGATTTTGGCGACATGGTGCGGACGACGACCAGTCCGGCGAAAGAAGATGAACTGGATTTGACCAAAGTGAAAATGCAATTCCCGATGTTTGAGGCTTTGGTGCATGGCTATCTTGCCTCGGCAAACGGCTTTCTGACAGAGGCGGAAAAAAGGCTGCTCGCCTTTTCTGGAAAATTGATCACGTTTGAAATCGGCATCCGTTTCCTGACGGATTTTCTTGGCGGCGACACTTACTTCAAGATTCATCGCAACGGCCATAATCTTGACCGTTGCCGCACCCAGTTCAAGCTGGTTGAATCCATTGAACAGCAGCAAGAACAGATGATTAAATTGGTAATCAAGCTGGTGGAGGAATTCCGATGAGAGTGCTTGTCACCGGCGGCGCCGGTTTTATCGGCAGCCATGTTGTTGAACATTTTCAAGGCCTCGCCGATGTCCGCGTGCTGGACAATTTGCGTTCCGGCTTCAGGCACAATCTCGCCGGGTTCAAATATGAATTGATCGAAGCTTCAATCACCAATCGCGAAGCAGTTCGCAGCGCGATGACTGGAGTGGATTTTGTTTTTCACTTGGCGGCGATGATCAGCGTCCCCGAATCCATGCAAAAGCCGGTTGAGTGCAATGACACAAATACAAACGGCACGCTGATCGTTCTGGAAGAAGCCGCGCACGCAAGGGTAAAAAAACTTGTCTTCAGCAGTTCGGCGGCGATTTACGGCGATAATCCAACGACGCCAAAAGTTGAAACAATGTCGCCCGAACCTAAAAGTCCTTACGCCATCACCAAACTCGACGGCGAATACTATTGCAAAATGTTTGCGGACGAAGGACGGCTCGCAACTACGAGCTTGCGCTACTTCAACGTCTTCGGCCCGCGCCAAAATCCGAAGAGCCAGTATGCCGCCGCAGTTCCCATTTTCATTGATCGCGCGGTGAAGAATGAACCGATTACCATTCACAGCGACGGGGAACAGACGCGGGATTTTATTTATGTGAAAGACATTGCGGCGGCGAATGCTTTCTTCGCAACGCAATCTTCAGCCACCGGGGTTTTCAATGTCGGCTATGGCCGGCAGATCACGATCAAGAAACTGGCTTCGACCGTTTGCAAATTAGCCGGTTCGCAATCAAAAATCCAATACGCGCCGGAACGCGCGGGAGACGTAAAACATTCGCTGGCAGCAGTCGAAAAAATTCGCGCCGCCGGTTTTAACCCGGCGGGAAATTTCGATGACGGTTTGAATGCCACCGTCGAGTTTTTCCGAAATAACAGATGAAATTTTTCACCCTCGTTTTGATTTTTGGCGGCGCCTGGAGCGCGGCCTTTGGACAGGATTTCGTCACGAATTTTTACACGGTTTCCACCGAGGATTTCGCCAACCCCGAACGCGGTTTTTACATTCAGGAGGATAGTTACGCGAGCGCGCCTACGGCTGTGTCATCGAATCTCGCTGATTATCGGATCAACGGGAGAAATTCGCCCGGCAATGTCTTCACGGCCAAAATCTCGCTGGTGCTGCGCTATTTTTATCTCGATACGTTCGTCAAGTCGCCAATCAGTTCAAATTATCTCAATTCGATACAGGCGGATTTCGATTCCATTCGCGCGCAGGGCGACAAAGCCATTGTCCGCTTTGCCTACAATAAAAATCGAACGCGCCCATTTGACGAACCGACCAAGGCGCAAATCCTGGCGCATATCGCGCAACTCAAGCCATTGTTGGAAAAAAACAGCGATGTCATTGCTGTGTTGCAGGAAGGCTTCATCGCCGCGTGGGGGGAAAATTATTTCACGGATGTTTTTTACGCGAACGGCAAGGCCACGAAACAAAACTGGATTGACCGGGCGGACGTGCTCAATGCGCTCCTCGCCGCGCTGCCGCCGGAACGGATGATTCAAGTGCGGACTCCGCAGATGAAGCAGAAATTTGTCCACGGCCCGGCCGCGCCGACGAGTTCAGCGCCAATCAGCTCAACCGAAGCATTCAGCGGCAGCAATGCGTCGCGGATCGGCTTTCACAACGATTGCTACCTCGCGAGTTCGACCGACTATGGCACTTTTTCGGACTATGATATTGGCAGCGAGACTACGCCACAGGACACCACCAACCTCCGAAATTATCTCGCGCAGGAAACCCGCTATGCTCCGATGGGTGGCGAGACTTGCGCCGTCAACCCGCCGACGGATGATTGCGCGTGTGCCGGTGGCAACGCAGACACGGACATGGCCGTCTCACACTACTCGTTCTTGAATGAGGGATATAATCACAAGGTTGATGATCTATGGGCGGAACATGGTTGCCTGGAAAATATCAAACGACAGCTTGGCTACAGGCTGGAATTGATTTCCGGCGTCTTTCGCACCGAGGCGCAACCGGGACAGGCGATTCCGCTCACGCTGAATTTTCAAAACGTCGGTTTTGCCGCGCCATTCAATCCGCGTGGAATCGAACTGGTTCTGCGCAATGCCGCAACCGGCAAAAAGTTTTTTGCCGAACTGTCACGCGACACGGATGCGCGGCGGTGGCTGCCCGGAACGAATTATGTTCTCAAGACACAGCTTTCGTTGCCGGCAAATATGCCGATGGGAAATTATGAAATGCTCCTGAACTTGCCTGATCCCGCGTCTTCACTGTATGGAAATACCGCCTATTCAATCCGGCTGGCCAATTCAAACGCCGTTTCCAGCGCGGGCAACGTGCTTGGCGATGTATGGGAAGCGGCCACGGGTTATCATCACTTGGGCCAGACATTGACTGTCAATGCCACTGCGACCAACGCCGCTCCCGGCGGCACGGCAATACCCATGCTGAACGACTCGGCCATTGCGGAGACGCACGCCGCTTGGAAGGCGCGCAATTTTCCTTCCAGCCGTGATGAAAATTTGCTTCAGCCCGCACCAAAGTGAATCAATTTCAATGGCCAGTTCGTAGCGGCTTTCGGCAGAAAGCCGGATGCTTGAATTCTCGAAATTTGCGGCGCACTGCCGAGACGCCGCTACGCGGAAAAAATTGCTTTGCGACGCAACTACGTTTTCAATTATTGAAATGATCGCAAAACGTGTCATCCCGTGCCTAGACGTCCACGACGGCCACGTCACGCGCGGCGTCCGGTTCGGCAAGGCTGAGGCGGGCGAACTTCGAAACGTCGGCGACCCAGTCACGCTCGCGCTGCGCTATAACGAGCAGGGCGCGGACGAAATGGTTTTCTTCGACATCACCGCCAGCGCGCACGGACGCGGCACGATGGTGGACGTGATCGAACGCGCCGCCGACCAATGCTTCATGCCGCTCACCGTCGGCGGCGGAATCAAATCAGTGTACGATATGTTCACGATGTTGCGCGCCGGTGCGGACAAAATCAGCATCAATTCGAGCGCGCTGGCGAATCCAGATTTGATCCGCACGGGCGCGGAAAAATTCGGCAGCCAGTGCATCGTCGTTTCCATTGACGCAAAAAAAATCGCGCCGGACAAATGGGGCGTGTTCTCGCACGGCGGACGCAAGGATACCGGCCTCGACGCGATTGACTGGGCAAAAAAAGTCGTCGCGCTCGGCGCGGGCGAGATTGTTTTGAACTCCATTGACGCCGACGGCACAAAGGCGGGTTTCGACCTCGTCATCACGCGGCGTGTGAGCGAAGCCGTGGGCGTTCCGGTCGTCGCGAGCGGCGGCGCGGGCACGCTGGAACACATGGCCGAAGTTTTGCTCGCCGGCAAAGCCGACGCCGTCCTCGCCGCGAGCATTTTCCATTTCGGCACCTTCACCGTCGGCGACGTGAAACAGTTTTTGGCGGGAAAAAAAATTCCGGTGAGGTTATAACCGCATGAATGTTTGAGAACTTCACTTTCTGTCTTTGACTGTTCTAATTCTTTGCCAATCTTTTCCAGCCGATTGACAGCCTGGTTTTAATTGAAGCGTTCATTGTTTTTGGAATTCCTGCTATAAAACGCAAGTCAATTAAAGCGACTTCAATCCGGGATTATGTCTTTGACAAACAATGGAGCAAAACTGGTAGGGCGGGCAGTCCTCTGCCCGCCGAACGCGTGGATTGACAAAAAACGGCGCGCACGGAGTGACGCGCCCTACCCAGATTGTTTGTCATGTGCATAGTCCCACTTCAATCCTTAATTGATTTCACACGCGTTTGCGGCGATGATGTTGCTGGCAATTAAATTGAATAGCATTTATGAATCCCAATGAAGCAAAAATTCTGATGCGCGACGTGGAAGCGTCGGTCGTTCCCGTCGGCACGAAGGTCACGCTGCAGAAGGGCGGGCAGGCTTACGTCACGCAATCGCTCGGCGGCGCGTTCACCGTCATCGTCAACGGCAACATGTTCCGCATTGACGGCAAGGACGCCGACGCGCTCGGCCTCGAAATCAAATCCGCGCCCGCCACAGCCGTTTCCGGCCCGATTTCGCAGGAGCAATTGGAAAAACAAGTTTGGGACGCGCTGAAAACCTGTTACGATCCAGAAATTCCTGTCAACGTCGTTGACCTCGGATTGATTTACGACTGCCACCTCACGCCCATCGGCGAAAATAATTTCAAGGCCGACGTGAAAATGACTTTGACCGCGCCCGGCTGCGGCATGGGTCCGGTGCTCGCGCAGGACGTGCAGAACAAACTCATCTCGCTCGAGCCGATTGACGAGGCGAACGTCGAACTTGTCTGGGATCCGCCGTGGAATCAAGGCATGATGACCGAGGCGGCGAAGTTGCAACTGGGGTTAATGTGAGAATGCAAAAGCACAGTCGTAAATGGATCTAAAAAATCTATTAAAATTTTACGCAACTGGCATTGTGGGAGTTTTAATCTCGCAAGGCCTTTTATATTTTTTTGTTAATTACGGTTTGGGAGAACATTTTGGCTATCCGCTTTTTTGGGGAATGGTAATTACCACAATGTTGATAGCACTTTCGTTAACCGGACGTATGCCATGAAAATTTGTTGGCTCGTCATTGTTCTGTTAGTTTGCGTCGTCATTTTGTCGGTTCAACTTCGACGTGGACGCATCAGAAATGAATCACAAAAAAATGCGACAGCTAAATGCTTTTTAATGGGGATTTTAGTTGGCGCATTGGTTTGGTTTCTTTTTAGCGAAAGTATTTGGACGGTTATGAAATTTGGGTGGCTAATAAATAAAAACCACTAACAAGAATTCCTGCCAAACTTTGATGAGCGTTTCAAAAAACATTGATTGGTCCGCGCTGCGAAAAGATTTTCCGATTCTCGATCAGGAAGTCCACGGCAAGCCGCTGGTTTATTCGACAACGCCGCCACGTCACAAATGATTCGCTTGCGGAAGTGCCATTTGGATTTACAATGAAATTATGATTACGGTAGAAAAAATAGACGCCGATTTGCGCGTGACGATTTCCAAAGACGCGGTGCCGCCGAAACGTCTCAATGCGTTGCTGGACTGGCTGCGGTTTGAAGAAATTGCGCAGCGCAGCCAATTGACCGAGACCAAAGCTGATCGGTTGGCCGACGAAATGAAGGCGGGCTGGTGGGCGGCGAATAAAGACCGATTCCTTCCCGCGCATGAACGATGAGCGCGGATTGCGTCATCGTTGACGCGAACATCGCGTTCAAATGCCTCGTCGCCGGACGCGGCGATTTGCGCGAGCGCATCGGGCCCGGCGGTCATCCGCAATTGTTCACACCGCGATTTCTTTTTGTGGAATTGTTCAAACACAAGGACAGATTGGTTCGTGCCAGCGGCTTGCCGGAGGAAGATTTGTTGGCCGGACTTCACACGTTGTTGAATCAGTTGACCTTCGTGCATGAAGCCGACATTCCGATTGGAATTTGGATTGAAGCCTTTCGGCTCTGCAAAGAAATTGACGCCAACGACACGCCGTATGTCGCGCTGACGTTGCACATGGACGGCCGTTTTTGGACGGAGGA
This sequence comes from Verrucomicrobiia bacterium, assembly GCA_036490295.1. GTDB lineage: Bacteria > Verrucomicrobiota > Verrucomicrobiia > Limisphaerales > UBA11358 > UBA11358. Next base: position 27,399 of record DASXED010000043.1, read on the forward strand.
CAATGAATTGAAGACCGCGTTGCGAGCGAGCGGCTTTAATTATTTCTTTGAGTCGCGAAACAAATAAAATTTTTCCGATGAGTATTTCAAAAAACATTGACTGGTCTGCGCTGCGAAAGGATTTTCCAATCCTCGACCAGCAAGTCCACGGCAAGCCGCTGATTTATTTCGACAACGCCGCCACGTCGCAGAAACCGCGTGCGGTGATTGACGCGCTCGTGCATTACTACGAACACGACAACGCCAATGTTCATCGCGGCATCCACGAATTAAGCAATCGCTCGACGAATGCGTTTGAAGCCGCGCGCGCGCGCGCCGCGAAATTCATCAACGCCAAAAGCGCCGACGAAATCGTCTTTGTGCGCGGCACGACCGAAGGCATCAATCTCGTCGCGAGTTCGTGGGGACAAAAAAATCTCAAGGCCGGCGACGTGATTCTGCTCACGGAAATGGAGCATCACAGCAACCTCGTTCCATGGCAATTGCTCGCGCAAAAAACCGGCGCGAAAATTTCCTACCTTCCTGTCACCGGCGACGAAGGTTTGCTCGATTTGTCCAAACTCGATTCGTTGCTGACGAAGCAGGTGAAAATTTTCTCGATAGTTCACATTTCCAATTCGCTTGGCACGTTGAATCCTGTCGCTGAACTTTGCGCCCGCGCGCGAGAGCTTGGCATCGTCACGCTCGTGGATGGCGCGCAAAGCGCCGGGCATCTGCCGGTGGACGTCCAGCAAATCGGCTGCGATTTTTTTGCGTTCTCCGGCCATAAGATTTGCGGGCCGACCGGCATCGGCGTTTTGTGGGGACGACAGGAAATTCTCGACGCCATGCCGCCGTATCAAGGCGGCGGCGAAATGATTCTGACCGTCGGCTACGATAAAACGGAATTCAAGCACGCGCCGCATCGCTTCGAGGCCGGCACGCCGGATATTTCCGGCCCAATCGGCCTGCACGCCGCGATGGATTATCTCGACGCCATCGGCCGCGAAAATATCTGGAAGCATGATCAGGAACTGGCGAATTACGCCTACGAAAAATTGTCCGCGCTCCAAAACGTCCGCTTGTTCGGTCCAAAATTAAATTCTCCAAATCGCGCCGGACTCGTGAGTTTTCTGCTGAAGGACGTTCATGCGCATGACGTGGTGACGCTGGCGGATCAGGCGGGCGTGGCGTTGCGCGGCGGGCATCACTGCACGCAACCGCTCATGCACAAGCTCGGCGTGGAATCCACCGCCCGCGCGAGTTTTTATTTTTACAACACCAAGGCCGAAGTGGATCGGTTCGTGGAAGTGGTAAAGGAAATTCAGAAATTTTTTGGGCAATGAATTTGCCGAGGATTAAACACGGAATGCGTGAAGACGAAGTTCCGAACAAACTATAAAGCTGAAGCTGATCGAATCGCAGCCGAGCGTGAAGGGCATTGTCTAACACTTAAAATTCCCACGACTAAATTTCAAGCCGTCTGGAAATGTTCCAAATCAAATCATCCTGAATGGACAGCTTCATTCGGCAGCGTAAAAGGAGATCGAACTTCATCTGGCACTTGGTGTGACCGCTGTTTTCGAGAACGACTTCGACAAAAATTACGGCTATCAATTGACGAGGTTCGGGAACGACTTCACAAACTCAACATAGAGTTACTGTCAAAGGAATACACGGGCATTAACGATTTAATTGATTGCCGCTGTCTTCGGTGCGACCACTTTTGGCCAACTCGATTGCGCCACATCAATCACGGACATGGCTGCCCAGAGTGTGGCATAAGGCAGATTGCCGAAGCTAAACGCAAGCCAATGGATCAAATCGTCAATTTTCTAAAACCTCGCGGGATAAGAGTTCTTCAGGTTTACTACGAAAAGGCGAGGACAAGAGTTCATTTTTTCTGCGAGGTGTGCAGTTTTGATGATACGATTTCATGGAATGATTTGCGGCGGCGAGGTTGCCCAAAATGTGGCCGTAAGCGGGGCGCGGACGCACGAAGGCACAAATATGATTATGTTAAACAATATCTCGCCGATTTGGGTATTGAATTTCTTTCCAAGCAATACAAGGACAGCAAGACCAAGTTGACTGTTCGTTTTCCTTGCGGCTGTAAAGGACGTTCAGACTTCAACTCGCTTCAGAGCGGCAGGCTTTGCAAAAATTGCGCTCCAAACGCGCGTGTCACTCTAGCGGATTATCATCAACTGGCGGCACTTCATGGAGGCAGTCTTGTAGCAATGGCGACCACAGTTAATAAACCAGCCAAGTGGAAATGTCGCAAAGGTCACAACTTTTCTCGACCATATTCTAACATTCAACAAAGTGGCACGTTCTGTCCAGATTGCAGTGAAGGATTATCAGAGCGAATATGCCGAGCGGCAGTCGAACAGCTTTTTGGCAAGCCTTTCGAGAAGACTCCTCTTCGCGGTGCTCGTGGAGTCGGTGGCCGTCCTTTGCGATTTGACGCATACAATGAGTTCCTCAAACTGGCGGTAGAACATAACGGCCAGCAGCATTACCAACCCAGCCGGTTTGGCAACCAGACAGAAGTGGAAGCCGTTGCTTGTTTTCGTAAACAACAAGAGCATGACCGCCGCCGAAAAGAATTTTGTGCTGCGAATAGAATCACGCTGATTGAAGTTCCTGAACTTGGCAGAAAGACAAAGATTGAAGATCTGAAAAATTTCATTCGCGTTGAATGCCAGAAGGCAAATTTCAAGTTGCCCGCCCGCTTTGACAAAGTGCATTTGAAACTCAATGCTCATCATCTTGACACCACAGCCGAAGAAATGTGGAAGCGCGTTTTGAAACGAACTCAAGAAACCGGCTATGTTCTTAAAACCACGAGCTACTCAGGCGCACATGGACGGCTATCGCTTCTTTGTCGAAACCATCATGATTACGCGCCAACACTGGCAAGTTTTTTGAATGGTCATACTTGCCGTCGCTGTTGGATTCAACACCGCGCAGTTCCAGTCGTGGTTCTGCCGCTAGGGGCAAAAGCCAAGAACAACGGATATAGAGACGCTTGTGTTTTTGACTCAATTGAAGATTGTGCCAAAGCTCTTGGAGCAAATTCAAATAGCGTGCGAACAGTCGCGAAGGGACGAGGAAAAAGCTGTATGGGATTTGGGGTCGTTCAAGTTACGTCTGAACAAGCCAAGCATTTTCGTGAGAACAAAGAAGAACTTGAAAGCTTTTGCCATTCTAAATGGCCGTCGCCTAAAACTTACGACCGCCAAGATGGATCACGGAAGCATTTGAGCAAGCCGGTTCGATTTTCAGACGGTCGCGAGTTTCCGTCAAAAGCAGCAGCAGCAAAAGTTTTGGGCGTAAGCAAAGCTGCAATTTATTACGCAGTGCGAACTGGAAGTCCTTGCAAAGGTCACGTTATTCAAGTGCAGGCTGATTGATAAAAAGCTGACGTTGTTTCACCGCGTTAAGCCGCTTGCAGGATTTCCTTTCAAAGATTAGAGTGCTGACATGAAAGCGATTTCCATTCGCGAGGCGGAAGGTCAACTCGGCCAGCTTGTCGCCGAGGCGTGTCGCGGCGAGACGATTGTGCTGACGGACGGCGACAATGAAGTCACTTTGTCGCCGCGCCCATTTTTGGATCTGGACGAAGACAGTCCCGAATTGGAAGCGGAATTGTTGAAAGCCGTGAACGGGCCGCATTCGCCCTATTCATCGGAAGAAATGCGCGCCGCGTGTGAGCGAGTCATCCGTGAAAAGCGGGGATGAATCTTGCCATTCAAAAATCTCCGTTGTTCCATGCGGAAGTCACCGGGCAGTTTGAGTGGTATTTCGACGAGGCCGGAGAAGAACTGGCGTGGCGATTTTTCAAAACGGTTGATGCCACGTTGCTCAAACTTTCCAGCCAGCCGGATTTGGGACGTGTTCGTCATTTTCGAAATCCGCTGCTTCACGGACTTCGTTCGATTCAAGTTGAGCCACCATTCAATCGTCTGTTGATTTTTTATCGGCATTCAAAAACAGAAGTTATTGCCGAACGCCTGATGCACGGCGCAAGAGATTTGCCACGCCGATTGGCCGAACCTTTGTTATGACAGAAATAAATTTACATTCACCGATGAGCGCCGTGCTGGAAAAATTTCCCGGCGCGCAGCGGGCGTTGTTCCGGCGGTATCACATAGGCGGGTGCAGCAGTTGCGGGTTCAGCCCGGACGAAACGCTGGCGCAGGTCTGCGCGCGCAACGGCAATCTGGACGTGGCCGAAGTGCTGGCGCACATCCAGTCCAGCCACGAGCAGGACGCGAAGGTTTTGATTTCGCCAAAGGAGCTCGCCGAGCTTTTGCAACGCGACAAATCAGTGAAGCTGGTGGACGTGCGTTCGCGCGAGGAATTCGAGGCGGTGAACATCGCCGGCTCGGTTTTGCTGTCGCAGGACGTAATGCGCGAACTCATGGCGAGCGGCTCGAACACGAATCCGATCGTCGTGATTGATCACGCGGGCAAGAACGGTCTGGACGCGGCGGCGTATTTCATGGGCCACGGTTTGCAGAACGTGCGTTGTCTGCGCGGCGGCATTGACGCGTGGGCGCAGGAAGTGGACGCGAAAATGCGGAGATATAAATTGGGATAAAATTTGAACCACCAAGACACCAAGGCGCCAAGATTTTTTAGACAGAATTAACAAAATTAACCGAATGGAAATTTTAATTCTGTCGAAACATTGAACTTGAACAGCAGCACGTCGCCGTCTTTCACGGCGTGTGCACAAAATTCAAGCTTATTTGCATAAATCCATCAATGACCTTCCGTGCATTATCTAAAAAGGGCGCTTATGCTTGAAAGATCAGACGCATCAACATTCACGCATCGCGTGTGAATACAATGAAACAAATTGAACATCAGCCAAAAGTCCGGAAGAACCGCAGCGCCTTCACCTTGATTGAATTGCTGGTGGTCATCGCCATCATCGCGATTTTGGCGGCGATGCTTTTGCCGGCGCTGGCTGCGGCAAAAAGGCGGGCGTCGCAAACCGCCTGCCTGAACAACATAAAACAGATAGGGCTTGGGTTTGTCATTTATGTTGGCGACAACAATGACGTCGAGCCGGGTTCGGCTTCGGGCAACACCTACGGCCCGCACTTGGAAGATTGGATTTACTGGCGCACCGGCGCGGCGACGCCAACCGTGAACGGCGTGGTGATGACCGTGGACAAAAGTCCCATTCTGACCGATCTGGGCAACTCGGTGGCTTCCACAAATATTTTCCGCTGCCCGATGGATCAAAATGACACTTACCGGAACAATCCGACTTATTACGAAGGTTCGCCGTATGGATTCAGTTACGAGGCCACCAGCTATAATCTGAACGGGACGCAAAATTACGGCCTGACGACGATCAACACCGGAAGCGCCGTTTATTATTTCAAATCCACGGCGGTGCGAAATCCGTCCGGCAAAATCATGATCGCCGAGGGCGTGGCCACGCTGCTGCCCAATGATTCTCCGCCGCCCAACGCCAAAATTGTGCAAACCGGACGATGGCAGCCTTTTGGCGGCGACCAAACAACGCCCAACAACTATCTGACCTTGCGCCACAGCGGCAAGGCGAACATCACGTTTGCCGACGGACATGCGGAAATCGAACCGTGGCAGTTCGGGACGAATGCGGCCAATTCGCGACCCAATTTGTGAATCCCGTAGACGTTGAATTTGAACAGCGGCACGTCGCCGTCTTTCACGGCGCATTCCCTGCCTTCCACCCGATGCAAGCCGTGTTCGCGCGCGGCGGCGACGGGGCATTTCACCATCACATTTTTGCGGGAACGCGCTCTTGCAACAAAAGGCGGCTGGTGTAATCTTCCAATATGTCGAACGAACAATTGCTCGCGCGCATCACCATTGAGCCGGGAAAATGCGGCGGACGACCGTGCATCCGCAGCATGAGGATTCGCGTGTCCGACGTTTTGGAATTATTGGGCGCCGGGGCGTCTTACGAGGAAATCCTGAAGGATTATCCCGACCTTGAGCGTGATGACATTCTTGCCGCCATCGAATACGCGGCGCATCAGACGGATCACGTTGTTTTGCAAACAGCGTGAAATTTCTGGTTGACCATCAGTTGCCGCCAGCCTTGGCGGGATTTCTTGGCGGCCTCGGCCATGAATGCCGGCACGTCCGCGAACTCGGCTTGAAAAGCGATGATGATTTGACGATTTGGAAATTCGCGGTGGCAAATGATTTTGTTCTCATCAGCAAAGATCAGGATTTTTTCGATCTCGCCAGCCGTCCGAATGAAAAAGGCAGGTTGATTTGGGTTCGGCTGGGCAATTGCCGGAATCAGCCGTTGCTGCAAGTGTTTGAAAAATTTCTGCCGCAGATTTTGCAATCATTCGATGAAGGCGGCCACATTATTGAAATCCGTTAATTTTCATCCGGCATTTCTGCGATTCAAAAACTAAACATTGAATTTGAACAGCAGCACGTCGCCGTCTTTGACGACGTATTCCTTGCCTTCCATCCGATACAAACCTTTTTCGCGCGCGGCGGCGACGGAACCCAGTTTCACCAGATCGTCGTAGGCCACGGTCTCGGCCTTGATGAAGCCGCGCTCGAAATCGGAATGAATGACGCCAGCGGCTTTCGGCGCGGTATCGCCATTATGAATCGTCCACGCGCGCACTTCTTTTTCGCCCGCCGTGAAATACGTCCGCAAGCCGAGCAGATGATACGTCGCGCGGATGAGTGCGCCGACGCCGGATTCCGCGACGCCGAGTTCTTTCAAAAATTCCTTCGCTTCCGCCTCCGACAAATCAATCAAATCGCTTTCGATCTGTGCGCTGATGACAACGGCTTCGCACGCGAAATGGGTCTTCGTGTATTCGCGGACTTTGAGGACGAACGGATTTTTGTCCGCCGTTGCCAAATCAGACTCTTTGACGTTGCACGCGAAAATCGTCGGCTTGTCGGTCATCAACCAGAACAGGCGCGAGATGGCTTTGTCTTCGGGCGTGAGTTCGAGCGTGAGCGCGGGTTTGCCGGCGTTCAAGTGCGGCTCGATTTTTTTCAAAACAGTTTCCTGCGCGAGCGCTTCCTTGTCGCCGCGCTTCGCGTCCTTGGCGACGCTGGCGAGACGTTTTTGCACGGCTTCCAGTTCGGCGAGCACCAGTTCGGTCGTGATGGTTTCGATGTCGCGGATGGGATCAATGTTGCCCGCGACGTGATGGATGTCCGCGTCCTCGAAGCAGCGCACGACCTGGACGATGGCGTCCACTTCGCGGATGTGGGTCAAAAATTTATTGCCCAAACCTTCGCCCGCCGCCGCACCTTTCACCAGCCCGGCGATGTCCACAAATTCAATCGCGGCGGGAATGACGACATTTGTCTTGGCGATGTCTTTCAGAACGGCGAGTCGCGCGTCGGGCACGGTGACGATGCCGACAT
>DASXED010000051.1:0-3744 GCA_036490295.1 Verrucomicrobiia bacterium
CTCCGTGCGCGCCGCCCGGTCTGTGACACACTGCGGCGCGCACGGAGTGACGCGCCCTGCCCGCAAGATTCAATTCGTGTTCATTCGTGTTCATTCGTGGTTTCAACTTAATTCCCGTTCTTCAAACAGCGCCGTGCCGACGGCCAGCGCCGCGCCCGCGTAACAAACCGCGTAGGCCAGCGCCTTGCCGACGTAGTCCCATTGAAAAGTATTCTTGCCCGTTTCAATCGCGTCGGCGAGCCAGAAAAGCTGCCAGTTCGGGATGATGCTGTAAAGCGCCGACGCCCACCAGTTGCCCGCCTGCGCGCGGATGCCGAAAAAATAATCCGACATCAAGCCGACCAGAAAAATCGCCGAGCAGATCGCCAGCGTCGGAATCGTGTCAAACCGCGTCGAGCACGCCAGCGCGACGGCGGCGAGAATCCACAGCGCGAACAAAATCAAGATTCCCGCCGGCAAAAGATTCCAGTTCACCACCGCGACCGTGCCAAGGCTTTCCATTTGCCGCGTGAACTGGAAAACGAAGAACGTCGCGAGCGTCGTGAAAATCAGCATTGCAAAAACCGCGTCGCTCACGAACGGACGGCGCAAAAAGAAATTGCTGAAACCCGCCAGCAAATAGGCCAGAAGAATTCCGCCGCCAAAAATTCCGAGCGCGCCCATGTCCGTTTTCCCATAGGCGTCAAACGCCATCCGGCTCGCGAGCAAAACGCCGATCATATTAACATAAGTCAAAACCGTGAGCGCCGCCGCAAGTCCGGTAAATTTCGCCAGCAGAAATTGCGCGCGCCCGACCGGCTTGGACAAAACCGCCAGCGCCGTGCCGCTGCGGATTTCCCGCGCGAGCGATGACGACGCGCTCAACACCGCGCCGAACAACCCCGACAAAAGCATCACGGCCAAAACTGAATTTTCCACCAGCTTCGGCTCGTCGCCGAACGCGAAGTAATACGGCACGGCGAGAAAAATCTCGAACAGGACGGAGCCGGTCATCAGCAGCAGGAAAACCGGCTGCCGGATCAGTTCCATGAAGGCGTTTACAGCAATGGTAAAAAATTGTCGCACGATTGAACGCGAAGCTTACTTCATTTTTAAGTCGGAAATCAAACGGTTAAATCCTGCCGCTTACATTGGAAAGGAAATCACGCTTTGCGTTCAAATAAATCAGTCCATCGCTCGCGCAATGGAATTCCACCACGCATCGTGCAATTCGGTGAGCGGCGCTGAAAATTCGCCGTTCGCTGTCTTCACCGTCAGTTTGTCGCCGCCGACTTTGCCTATTTGCATCGCGGAAACGCCCATCAATTTTGCGCGCTCGACGACTTTCACGGCGTCGAGCAGGTTGCAGGAAATGACGACGCGCGATTGGGTTTCGCCAAAAAGCAATGCGTCAAGACGCGTAGTGGCACAGGCATCTTGCCTGTGTGTTTCTTTCTCTGACAGGCTGGAAGCCTGCTCCACCAAATCAATCGTCGCTCCAATCAAGCGTGGTGTTTCGCGGGCGATGAGCTGGCTGATGCAGCTTTCCGCGAGCGCGACGGCCAAGCCGCCGTCGCTGCAATCGTGCGCGCTTTTCACGAGGCCGCTTTGGATCAAGCCGAGCAGTGTCGTGTGCAAAGTCTTGGCAGTTTCCAAATCACAGCGCGGCGGTGAGCCGGTTTTTTTGCCGTGAATCACTTGCAGATATGCGCTGCCACCGAGACCGAGAATCGGATCGTTCGCGTCAACAATTTCGCCGAGTAGAATAATTACGTCGCCTTCATCCTTGAACCATTGCGTCGTGACGTGCTCGATTTTTTCCACGATGCCGACGACGGCGACCGTCGGAGTCGGGTCAATCGGGCCGGACGGATTTTGATTGTAGAGTGAGCAATTGCCGCCAGTGACGGGCGCGTTGAAAAATTTACAAGCCTCGGCGAGTCCGCGAACACTTTCGCGCATCTGCCAGAACAGTTCCGGCTTGTGCGGATTCGCCATGTTGAGATTGTCCGTCGCGCCGAGCGGCACCGCGCCACTGCACGCAAGATTGCGGCACGCTTCCGTCACCACGGCTTTCGCGCCTTCATACGGATCAAGATAAACGTAAACGCCGTTGCAATCCACGGTCATCGCGATAAGTTTTTCAGAAACTTTCGCGTCGCCAATTTTTGTTTTCAATTCAGCGGTTATCACAGGAATTGAATCGCTCTTGATGCGAATTACTGCCGCGTCGCTGCCGGGCAAAACCACCGAGCCGTCGCGCACCTGATGATCGTATTGGCGATAAACCCAGTTCTTCGACGCGATGGTCGGCCACGCCAAAAGTTTCAGCAGATCGGAGATGGGAGATTGGGAATCGGCAATCGTGCCCAGCCGGAAGGCTCGGACGGCTTTCAGATATTCCGGCTCGCTCGACTCGCGCTGATAAATTGGCGATTCGTCGGCGATTTTTTTTGCGGGAATGTCGGCGACAATTTTTCCGCCGTGACGCACGACCATCCGTCCCGTGTCCGTGACGAAACCAACTTCCGCCCACGGCAAATCCCATTTGTCGAAAATGCGTTTCACCTCGGCTTCGCGGCCTTTGTGGACGATGATGAGCATCCGTTCCTGCGATTCGCTCAACATGATTTCGTAGCTCGTCATGTTCGGCGCGCGTTGCGGCACTTTGTCGAGTTCGATTTCAATTCCAGTTCCGGCGCGAGCCGCCGTTTCGCAAGTGGAACAAGTCAAACCCGCCGCGCCCATGTCTTGAATTCCCGCTACACAACCCGTCGCAAGCAATTCCAAACACGCTTCGCAAACCAGTTTTTCCATGAACGGATCGCCGACCTGCACCGCGCCACGTTGTTGCTCGGCGGATTCTTCCGTTAAATCTTTCGACGCAAACGCCGCACCCGCCAAACCATCGCGACCAGTCGCCGGGCCAACGTAGAAAACTGGATTGCCAATTCCCTTGGCCGCGCCGCGCGCGATTTGTTCGTGGCGCAAAACGCCGAGACAAAACGCGTTCACAAGCGGATTGCCTTCGTAGGATTTGTCGAAATAAACTTCGCCGGCGATTGTGGGAATGCCGAAACAATTTCCGTAATGCGCGATGCCACTGACGACGCCAGCGAACAATCGTTTGTTATTGCCAATTGCTGATTGCCGATTACCGATTTCAAAATTTCCTGCGCCGGGCAGACTTGCTTCGCGCAAACTTACACCGTGGTTTTGTCCGTTTGATTCCGCGCTCCGCATTCCGCATTCCGCATTTTCAGTGATCGGCCCAAAGCGCAGCGAGTTGACCGCGCAAACCGGCCGCGCGCCCATCGTGAAAATATCGCGCACGATGCCGCCGACGCCGGTGGCCGCGCCTTGAAACGGCTCGACCGCGCTCGGATGATTGTGCGATTCGATCTTGAACGCGATGGCCAGTCCGTCGCCGATGTCAATGATGCCGGCATTTTCCTCGCCCGCGCCGACGAGGATTTTCGGCGACTTGGTCGGGAATGTTTTCAGCAGCGGGCGCGTGTTTTTGTAGCTGCAATGCTCGCTCCACATGACGGAAAAAATTCCCAGCTCGGTGTAGCTCGGCTCGCGACCGCCGAGGATTTCTTTGGCGTGCGCGTATTCTTCCGGCGTCAAATTGTGTTTGGCGACGAGTTCGGGTGTGATGGCGGGTTCGGTCATGGGAAATCAGTTGGAAAAACTTTGAATGTGACTTATGGCAATTGCTTCAACCGCATTGCAAAATTTGGATTCTTGGTCTTGAACCAATCC
>DASXED010000014.1:0-17434 GCA_036490295.1 Verrucomicrobiia bacterium
TGTTTGCCCCGCCTGCCGGGAAGCTCAAAGTGGCGGCGACGAGGGAAAGATCATCATGATACAAAGGCGAGGTCAGGATTAAATCGTTGGTGCCATTCGCAAAGAAAGTCGTCACGTCATACGTCTTAATGTCCCAAAGACCGCCATTGTCAACGGCGGCGGACGGCCCGTTGGGAACGGAATCGCCGTTAAAATTGTCCCCTTGGGCAAGAAACAAATTGCTGTTCAAATCAATTTCCCCGTCTGCAAAATCGGAAAAAACATCATACTGCCCGTCCGAAACATGAAGCGTCAGCGAGACGTTGGTGTTGGAGGCATAAATTAAATTGGTCATCGCCAGAAGCCAGTCCGGCGGGTCGTAGATGCTGCCCAGGTTGGAATCATTGCCGTTATACACATAAACGTCGCGGTTGTTGTTTGGATTGCCGTCGTCGAAGAAAACGATGAGCGAAGCACCGTTCACGTCGGCGGCGCTGCCCTTGTAGAAATTGGTCAGGGCGTAAGTCCCGTTACCCGTGACCAGCGAAGTCACGTCGGCACGGTATGCCTGGCTGTTGTTGAAACCCCAACTGTTATCGGATGAAAATCCGATGCTCACGCCGGTCACGCTGGTTCCGGCAAAATTGACGGTGGCATTTGCCGTCGTGTCAATCGAGTTACCCGGGCCGTGCCAGTAGAGCAGCGCCTGCCTGACCGTCCCGCTGACGTTCGTCAGCGTGATCGCACCAACGCCGTTGCCGCGCATCCCGCCATATCCGGCAGCGGTGAAATCCACGTTGGTGAATTTTTCAAAGAAATAAATCCCCGGCGGCGGAATGACGGTGAGCTGCGCGTTGAAGCTGGTGGCGCTGCCGTAGGGATTGCTGATCACCACGTTGTAGAGAGCCGTGTCGCCAGCTTGAATGTTGGTTATGGTGAAAGTCTGGTTCGTCGCGCCGACGATGTTTGTGCCGTTCTTGAGCCATTGGTAGGACAAAGGCAATGTCCCGAAGTCGGAAACACTGAAAACCGCATTGCTTCCCACCGGGATGATCTGGCTTTGCGGTTGGAGGGTAATTATCGGCGCTGAGGGCCCGCGAACGGTCTGGTTGCCGGTGTCGGCGACAAAGAGGTTGTTGGAACCGTCCACCGCCACGCCGCATGGATTGTAAAAGCGCGCGCCCGTGCCAAGTCCGTCCGCGCTCCCGGCCACTCCCGCCGTTCCCGCCACCGTGCTCACGTTCCAATTCCCGCGCACCAGCGTCAATTCACGGATCGTGTCGTTGAACGTGTCCGCCACATATATGTTTCCCGCATTGTCCAGCGCCAGTCCCGACGGATAATAAAATTGCGCCGCGCCGCCAACCCCGTCCGCGCTTCCGTAATTCGTGCTCCCGGCCACGCCCGCAATCGTGCTCACGCTCCAGTCCGTCCCCGCCGGCGTCATTTCCCGGATCGCATGGTTTCCCCAGTCCGCCACATAAACATCGCCGCCGGCATCCACCGCCACGTCTTCGGGATGGTCGAACCGCGCAACGCTGTTCGTTCCGTCGGACGTCCCCTTGCTGCCCGCCAATCCCGCGATCGTGACCACGCCCCAGTTTGTCCCCGATGGAATCAATTCACGGATCGTGTGGCTGCCCCAGTCGGCCACATACACGTCGCCGCTGGCGTCCACCGCCAGTCCCGACGGACTGTTGAATTGCGCCGCGCCGTTCGTCCCGTCCGCGCCGCCCGCGTCTCCCGCCTGTCCCGCAATCGTGATCACGTTCCAGCTTGGTCCCGATGGAATCAGTTCCCGGATCGTCTGGTTCCCCTCATCGGCGACAAAGACATGGTTGGAACTGTCCACCGCCACGCCGGCGGGATTGTTGAACAGCGCGTTGGTGCCGCCGCCGTCCGCGCTTCCCTCAACTCCCGCCCGTCCGGCGATGGTCGCGCTCTCCCAGTTGGTTCCTGTCAGCGTCAATTCACGGATCGTGTGGTTGAGCTGGTCGGCCACATACACATCCCCCGCCCCGTCCACCGCCACCGCGTGCGGCGTGTTGAACCGCGCGGCAAGCCCAATCCCATCCGCGCTTCCGCCCGCTCCAACAACCCCCGCCACGGTGCCAATCACGTTTGTAAAACCTTGCGCGCGGACAAGCGCCACGTTGAGAAATAGTATCGAACTGAACAGCGCGACTATTTTCATAATTGTTCGAGGTTGAAATTGACTTCTGATATTTGAAACGCTGTCTGGTTTTCGGGCCGCAACCATTTCAAATTTCAAAACAGTTCTTACTTCCAATAATGTCCATGATTTGGACTTCTTCAACCATAAGAAACTTTTTTACCATTTACAATGAAAAACGGGCCGAGGCAAAAGGATTTTAACGGCGTGATCGCCGTGCTTTCACGTCTGGCACGCTGCTCAATTGAAGCGGTCAATCAACTCATACCATCGTCACAACCCTTTGAAATTCCCGCAGCGAAAATCAACATCACGGCTGGCTGATGCGGAAGAAGCGTTGTGAGGAATTGTTGGCCGGCACGGACAATTGGAGGGTTGCGCCGTTGCCGGTGACGTTGGTGGCTGGCAGCCAGTTGGTGGTGGCGAGATTGTCGTTGTAATAAAGGGTGTAGCTTTGGCCGTTGGCCGATTGGAAGCTCAAGTTGAAAGTGCCGCCCGAGAGTTGCGGTGAAACGATCTGCACGGGCGCGGAGTTGTTGAGGGTGTAAAGCGCATTATAAACCGCAATCTGTCCCGAATAAACCGTCACCGACTGGTTGGTAGGCACGTTCCAGCCGGCGATGGGCTTGAACTCGACGGCAAAGGCGTTGGTCGAGAACACGGCACGGATATAATTCGTCGCGCTGGAATAAGTGGTGTCGCCCTGCAATCGCCAGCCTGCACCCGCCGCCACTGCCGCTGGCGGACCCAGTTGAAATTCCAGATAGCCCGGATTGCTGGCGCTGACGGCCTGGCTGGGAACAACGGTGATGACACCGCCACCGGGGTTGTTCGTCCCGTAATCCGCTTTCGCCTCGGCGTTGGTAATCAAGTTGACAACGTCGCTGTCTATCGCCCGCACAGCCGACTGATATATGCCGTTGTTTATAATCCCCGAATACACTCCTGCCGGATAATAATAACCGTTGAACTGCACATACACCGGGCCGCCGCTGTTGCCGGGATAACTCAAAAACCACGGGGCCGTGTAGACTTCCGGCTCCGTGTCCGGGTTGAGGGCATAAGGTTGGGGCTGGATTTGATACATGGTTCCCGGCACGATGGTCGTGCCAAAGAGCGACCCGTCCACCGGATAACCCACCACCATTTTCAAACTGTTGCCCGTCAGCCATGGATTGGGCGATGCATCCGAAGGCAGGTAACCGCCATAACCGCCCCCGGCCATCGGCAAAATAAAAAATAAAGCCGCCACGTCCAGATTGCGCGATTGCGGACTGGATTCGTCCGGTCCATACGTCTGGCCACCCAATCCCTCCAGATCATTGGTTCTTTGCGCAGCATAGCCGCTTAACACCAGCCAACCGCGTGCCGCCTGCGGTTCTGGTTCAAACACTCCTGCTTCTCTTTGGAAATACCAATAGACCTGGCTGACATAGGACAATGTCTGGTCGTTGAACACCATATGTGCCGCCGTCAGCACCACCTTGGGCAGCACCGCCACGCCGCTGCCATATCCGACATCCGAATCCGACTGCAACTCGCCGTTGAAGCCGAAGGGATAATCGGCCAGGTCACTGATGTTCGCCGCCGGCACCGCGAAGGGCAATTCCACGCCCGCAGGCGGCGAATCCGCCAACAGGTAATTTTCCGCCAACAAGGTTGGCAGTCCCGGCTGAACTTGCACGGACAAATTCGGCGGTTTGACCCGGCCGCTCACCGCCGCAAACTCGATCAAGTAAGTTCCGGCAATTAAGTTGGTGCTGTAACCGGACAAATAGAATGGCGTGGTGTCGCCCAGAAACCGCCAGCCCGCGCCGCCGGGCGGATTGGGGCCGAGCGTCACCGTCAGCGAGCCGCCACTGTTTGTGTCAACAGCGCTGATTGTCGGAAAATACTGATTGGTGAGGGACACGTTGTTGATCACTGCGACTATGAGGCTTGAGGGAATGGCCAACCAGCCGGGCAAAGCGCGAAACTCGACAGGATAATTTCCCGCCACCAGATTGCTCGCCGTCTGGCCGCTGTTGCGCCACGCCACTTCCCACGGAAAACGCCACTGGCCGTTCGCTTCCGACGGCAGCAGGGTGACTTGGAGCTGGCTTGTCATGGCGGGTTGGACAAAGGACACAATGTTGGCTGAGCCATATTGGGTGAAGGTTCCTTTGCGGATGGTGTTATTTAGTTGATCCGCCACATAAATGCCGCCGGAGGAGTCAAGCGCGATGGCAGCAGGCACATTAAATTGGGCATAATTACCAGAGCCATCCACGCTGCCGACAGTTCCCGCCAGACCGCCGATGGTTGTCACCACGCCCGCCGGGGTAATCTTGCGAATGGTATTGTTACCATTGTCCGTGACATAGAGATTGCCGGAATTGTCCACGGATACTCCTGTGGGACCTGGATGATAGTAACTATTTCCAAAGAGAGCGTTGGCACCCGTTCCATCGTTGGTGCCGCCAATGCCAGCAACTCCTGCGAGGGTTGTAACCGTCCAGTTAGCAGGGTTGGTCCTGCTCAAGCCCGCGAGTTTGGGTGAAATAATTTTGCGAATGACGTGGTTCACACTGTCGGCCACATAAAGATCGCCTACAGTGTCCACCACGATTCCCGAGGGAAAATTGAAGAGGGCGTTGGTGCCCGTTCCGTCCGCATAGCCGCCAATGTGATTCCCATTGTTATCGTAGGCGCTAACGGCGACACCAGAGGAATTGAGTGACGGAGAACCCGCGATCGTGCTCACGATTCCGTTTGTCGAGATCATCCGAATTTTGTTGTCTTGTTCCGTGACGTAAAGGTTGCCGTATGTATCAATCGTGATGCCGGCGAGCGCGCAGAACTGCGCGGTGGTTACCGGCCCATCCTGATGACCTGGCACGCCAGTTCCGGCAACGGTGGTTACCACGCCGGCCGGCGTCACCTTGCGGATGCTGCCTGAAAAACTTGTGTTTGCAGAATTTTCAGTCACATAGAGGTTTCCAAAGCTGTCGGCAGCGATACCGTAAGGGACAATAAAAAGGGCCTGGTTCCCGGTGCCGTTTTGCTCATTGGGGACGCCGGGCTGGCCAGCCAGAGTGCTCACCACGCCGGCCGGCGTGATTTTGCGAATGACCTGGTTTTGAGTGTCGGCCACATAAATGTTTCCGGAAGTATCCAAGGTTACACCAGAGGGGCCGTTGAACAGGGCATGGACACCCGTTCCATCAAGGTATGCCGCAGAATTCTTCTGCCCGGCCAGGGTTGTCACGACTCCGGCTGATGTGATTTTGCGTATGTTGTCCTGGTGATTATCGGTGACATAGATGTTGCCTGAATTGTCCAAGGCTACACCATAAGGCTGGGCGAATCCGGCATTGGTGCCCGTTCCGTCAACTGTATAGTCAGTATATGACTGGTTGAAAGAGACGTAATGCCCGGCAAAGGTGGTCACGACCCAGTTCGTTCCTACCGGAGCGATTTTGCGGATCGTAGATCCATTACCATCCGCAACATAAAGATTTGTGGCGCTGTCAACCGCGATGCCAAAAGGCGAGTAAAACTGGGCGTTGGTGCCCACACCATCAACGGTGCCTTGCGTGCTTCCGGCGATGGTAGTCACCACCCCGGCCGGCGTGATTTTACGGATAGCCGGAGGATCACACACATAAATGTTGCCGGATGCGTCTGCGGTAAGCGCAAAGGGACCATTGAAGAGGGCATTCGTCCCGGTTCCATCAGTGCTTCCATTTACGCCCGCTTTTCCGGCCAGGGTGCTGACCACCCAGTTGGTTCCCATCGGAGTGATTTTCCGGATCGTATCATTGCCCTCATCCGCCACGTAGAGATTGCCGTTGTTATCATCTATTGCGATGCCGAAAGGATTATTAAATCGTGCCGCGCCATTCGTCCCGTCGGCGGTGCCGCCATTTCCAGCAAGCCCGGCAATAGTGCTCACCACCCCTGTCGGAGTAA
The DNA here is from genome assembly GCA_036490295.1 of Verrucomicrobiia bacterium. Taxonomy (GTDB): domain Bacteria; phylum Verrucomicrobiota; class Verrucomicrobiia; order Limisphaerales; family UBA11358; genus UBA11358. The sequence goes on from DASXED010000014.1 coordinate 6,104, forward strand.
CTTTACGAATCGTGCTGTTCATGGAATCAGCCACATAAAGGTTGCCGAATCCGTCCACCGCAATTCCGTAGGGTTGATTGAACCGCGCGCTGCTATTAGCGCCATCGGCGCTGCCCGAATAACCAGCCAGCCCGGCCAGCGTGGTCACAACTCCGGCGGATGTTATTTTTCGAATCGTGTCATTGCCGCTGTCCGCAACATATAGATTTCCATTTGTATCCGAAGCGATGCCATAAGGGCCGTTGAATCGTGCGCCATCACCTGCGCCATCCGAACTGCCCGCCGCAGAACCGCCGGCAAAAGTTGTGAAAGTGTAGGCAACGGAAGCTACAGTTCCGGTTGCAAAAGGTTCGCCCGCATTCACCCACGCGGGATTGTTGGTGGTGATTCCGTTGTAGGCCGCGCCGGTGGCGATGGCGCTGTTGGTGGCAATGTTGCCGCTGGAACTGTCGAAGCGATAATACAGCAGCAGGTTGGTTTCGCCGCCGGTGAGCGGCGTGCCGAGATTGGCCTGAATCTGCGCCTGCGACCGCGCAATGTTCCAGACGCGAAATTCATCAAGGCGTCCGTTATAGGAAAAACCTGGTCCGCCAATTTGCAGGCTATAATTGCCGCGCACAAATGGAGTCATGCCGCTCTTGGTCGCGCACAAGACTCCGTTGGTGTAGATGCTCATGTAATTTCCACTCTGGCTGGCCACGAACGCGTAGTGAACCCAGTTGCTGATGGAGTTGGCCGGGGCGGGAATCGGTCCGAGACGGCCGGCCCCGCTGATGTTGCCAAAATCCCAGAAAGTGTTGCCGTAAGTCGGGCCACTATTATAATTGATATGGGCGTTAAAGCGATTGGTGTTCTGGTCTGGATTTAGCATAAAGGCCGACTGCACGGCAATCATGGAGCTATAAGCCCAGAACTCCACGGTGACTTCGTTGGTGGGAATGATGGTTCCGAAGTTCGTGATGGTGACGTATTGGTTGGTGCCGTTGAATGCGAGGGCGTTGCCCATAGGCGATTGCGCCCGCGCCGTCAACGCGAACAGCGGCAGGATGATCGCGAACAGGAAGTATTTGAGCAGTTTCATTGGCCTGTTGGAATGACAAATAGTGTCCACTCTGGATGCAATGATTAAGGCGCGCATCGGATAAAACTTCGACGCACGGGCACTTTACAACAGGCGACAGGAAAGGCAACGAATTTAGCGCCGGTTTCCGTCAGTGCCGCGTCTTGAATGTGGAATGAGTCTTGCGAAAAACTTGCGGCTTGCTATCAATCAGGCGCACAAATACCGAAGCCATGTCGCCGCAGAGGAAAAATTCAAACGGAATCTTGATTGCTGTCGCCAGCGTATTCATCCTGGCGGCGCTCGGCGCGTGGCTATGGCATCGCAACGCGGGACAAACGCCATCGGTTGCGGCGATGTCCGCCGCGACGAACTCAAGTTCATCGCCGATCACTTCCGCAGTTCCAGTTGCGGCGACCAGCCCGTCCGTTGCCACGAACGATAGCTTGCAAAAAACATATGGTGCCTTGAAAACTGCGCTTGATGCGGCGAGCGCGCGGCGGCTGTTGGCGGAATTGCGCGCGGAACTTGCCGCCATGCCGACGAACGAGGCGGTTGCAGCCATAAAACAATTTCTCGATTCAAAGGCCGACGCTTCCACCCAGCTTGGATTCAAGGTTGCCAGAAATGGCTTGCTGGACGACGCGCCCACGCTGCGGACTTTTTTGCTCGACGAACTCGCGCGGCTTGATCCGGCTGCGGCGGCGGATTATTCAAAAATAATTCTGGCCAGCATGGATTCGCCGGACGAATGGGCGGTGGCCTTGCGAAATCTTGCGTGGGGCGACACCAGCGCCGATGGACGCACCTTGCTCGAACAGAAAACAGCCGAGATGCTTCAATACCAGCCGTGGCAGCAAAATCCATCGGTCGGATTTTTGGAGGCGTTCGACACGGCGGTTTATCTCGGCGGCACCAGTTTGATGCCCACGCTGACGGATTTGGTCAAGCAACAGGACAATCCCGCCGTGGCCCACGCGTCCTATCTGGCATTGGACCGGCTGGTCATCAATAATCCGACCGCCACGCTGGCCGCCCTGCTGGCCGATCCCGGTTCGATGCAAGGCCGTGAGGCAACCCGCGCAAATTATTTTGCCCGCGCCGACGTAAGCGATCCGCAGCAACTGCAAATTCTGGAAAATTATTTGCTCAATCCTCAAATCAGTCCGGCGGAAATTGACACGTTCGCCGGTATTTTTCCAAACGCCAATTACATGATTTCGCCCAACCTGCTCACGCAATCGCAAACGCCCGGCGGCGACTCGTTGGCGAGCCGTGATGCCAAGTCCTTGAGCGTCGTGCAAGGCTGGCTCGCCGACCCGCGCTTTGCGAACCTGACGCCGGCGTTGCAGAAAATAACGGCCCGGTTGCAGACATTCGTGCAAGAGGCGAACCAACGGCAATAAGAAACCGGCGCTCTGTCCGCGCTCAACGGCGCCGAATTAAATTCTGCGGTCGTGGCACAATCCCACGGCGAAGTGAAAAACAAAGGCATCGGCATTGCGAAGTTGAAAACCGCCACCGGGAAACCGGGCAATTGAACAGATCAGCCACAAACACGATGATAAAGTGTTTCGTAACGTGGCACGATGACCTTCGCGGAAAACTTTTCGCGGGCGCGTGTTTGGGCGGCGCGTCCAAGTTCTTTCCGCCGCGCTTTGTCTTGAATAAAATTTTCGACGGCACGGACGAATGCGTCGCAATCGCCAAACGGCAAAAGCAATCCAGTCGCGCCGTCTTCGATGACTTCGGGAATGCCGCCGACGCGCGGCGCGATGCTCGGACAGCCGAAGCACATCGCTTCGAGAATGCTCAAACAAAAACTTTCCGATTCCGACGTGAACAATCCAAAATCCGCCGCCTGCAAATAATCTTCAATGTCCGCGACGTTTTCGCGCACGATGATTTGTTTTTCCAATTTCAACCGGCGCACGTCTTTGGCGAACGGCGCAAAATTTCCGCCTGCGAGAATTAACAATTTGAACGATTTGCGCGGGCGAATGCGCGCCGCGATTTCCAGCAGCAAATCAATTCGTTTGAGCGGGCGTAAATTGGACGAGTGAAAAATTAAAACTTCATTGCGCAAACCCAGTTCGTGGCGCACTTCTTCACGCGAACGTTGCGGCGCGCGCGGTTCAAAAAAATTATGGATGACGCGCATCGCCCCATTGAAACCGAGCACGCGCTGCGTTTCCTGTTTTAGAAAATTGGAAACGGTCGTGACCGCATCGGAATGTTTCAACGCGTGATGAATCGCCGGCGCGTAACCGGGATCGGCGCCGAGCAACGTCGTGTCCGTGCCGTGCAACGTCGTCACGACGCGCGGCTGCAATCTGCGCGGCAACATCGCGCGTGCGAGAATCGCCGCCGTCGCGTGCGGCACCGCGTAATGAACGTGCAAAATATCGAGGCGATGTTCGCGGCTGATTTCCGCCATTTTCACGGAAAGCGGCAGCGTGTAATCGGGATACTTGAACAAACCGTAATCGTTGATGGCGACCGGATGGAAAAAAATTCGCGGCGAATTTGTCGGCAGGCGAAACGGACGTTCGTAACTGATGAAATGAATTTCGTGTCCGCGCCGCGCGAGTTCTTCGCCCAACGCCGCCGCCAAAATGCCGCTGCCGCCGACGGATGGATAACAAGTGATTCCGATTTTTAATGGCCGCGCGGATTTCATTTCAAAATGTTCGCGCGCCTCGGCCAGCCTGCGCGAGCGATTCAAACACGAGCGGTTCATTCGGAAAAAGCGCGATGGCAAAATCAATTCCCGCGCGCGCGCCCAGCAATCGCGCACGCGTCAATTGCAGTTCAACATAATTGCGCGCGGAAGTTTGCGAAGCGTGCGCGTTCATCGCATTCGTCCACGTTGAAATAATTTCCGGCGCGGAAACGTCAATTAGCACCGGAGAAATGTCACGCGGCTCGGCTTCCGGCGTCACTGCGTAAAAAAATAATTGTTCAATCGCGTGCGGTTTTTGAACGCGCAATTCGCGCAAACCATCGAAACGCGCCAGCCGCGCGGCATCGCGCACAAGCTTTCCGAGACGCCAATGATCGGGATGCTGATTTTCAACGACGCTCGGCGCGAACAAAACATTTGGCCGGATGCGCCGGATTATTTTCGCCAATTCAATCGCGTGTGTGGCGCGAATTTCCAAATGCGAATCGCCGTCCAATTTTATGAACTCAATCGTTGCGCCCAAAATGGTCGCCGCTTTTTTTGCTTCAACAGTTCGCAGTTTTGGCGTGCCGTAGCTTCCAGCTTCGCCGCGCGAACAAATGACAAAATGAATTTTGCGACCGATTTGCGACTCGCGCGCAATGACGCCGCCGCAACCAAATTCGATGTCATCAGGATGCGCGCCAAAAACTAAAAGCGGCGCGAGTTCAATTTTGGATTTCAGTGTAGGCTTCATCGGCTCGGTCAATGGCGTTACGGCTGACGATTTGAATTTCAGGCGCATCTTGCGGACGAAGATAATCTTTCTCGCCAAGTCCGGCAACGTAATGCGTGCAATGCAAAACCGATTGCATCCAGCGCAGGCGCGAATCGCGCGTCGGACTGATTTGCTCTTTTGTAAATTCTGTCAGCGGCAAATCCACGAACACATCGCCGCCTTCGTGCAATTGAAATTTGTCGCCGCAAAAACGCGCGCGGACAATTTCGCCTTCGTGCAGAACATCCACAAAAAAATCCGAAATGCCGCAGGCCGCGCGACGAAAATTTGGATCGCTGGAACGCGCGACGCGAATGCCGTCGAGCAAATTCATCGCGCGATACATTTCCAAGCAAAAGTCCGCGACGTTGTCGGCTGAAATTTTTTTGAAAATTTCGATGGGCGGATGATCCAGATAATTCGGCAATTGCAAAATCGTTTTTTCCTGCCAGCCGGAAGGGATTTTTTTCAAGTGCAACGGCGAGAACTTGCGCTGGATTTTATTTTCAAACGCGAAATTCAAAACCGCCGGCTCGTTCGTTTTGCGATGACGCAAAACAGTTTTCGTTTCGCGCGGATCGTGGTCGCTGTCGTGAAAAAAGAAAACAATTTCACCGCTGATTTCTTTTTGCAGCCGCCGCGCGGTTTGAATTTTGGCAAACAGAAACCGTTTCGGAAAAAATCCGCACGGTTGCTGGCCGAAGCAAATGACGGGCGCGTCACTCATATCCGTGAGATTTGTTCGCGCCGAGCGTGAGTTGCAAAATCAAACTGAAAATCACGCACGCGGCGCAGCCGATGAGCGGATACCACAAATAAGAAATGGTCAGGTTGAAATATAAAATAAAAATCAAGGTTTGCGCCGCGAGCGCCGCCCAGAAAACGGCGGTGCCGCCGACGCGCCGGACAAAAAAAGCGACGACGAACAATCCGAGCATCACGCCGTAAAAAATCGAGCCGAGAATGTTGACGGCCTGGATCAAATTTTCCGCAAGGTGCGCGGACAGCGCGAAACCAATCGCGACAAATCCCCAAAACGCGGTGAAAATTTTTGAGGCGAAAACGCATTGGGCGTCGGTCGCGTCGCGCTTGATGAGATGACGGTAAAAGTCAATGGTGGTGCTTGAACCGAGCGCGTTGAGTTCGGCGGCTTTGGACGAAAGCGCGGCGGCAAAAAACGCGGCGACGAGCAAACCGATGACGCCGTGCGGCAATTGGCGCAGAATAAACGTGATGAAAACGTAGTCGGCGTCGTTGGCCTTGGTGCCGGAATTTTTCGCAGCTAATTCTTCGATGGCTTCGGCGCGAATTTTTTCACTTTGTTGCTGCGCGGTTTGCGCGGCGGCGAAAGCAGTTTGCGCGGCGGGAAAATTTCCCGCGTGCCGCGCGTTCATCCAATTTTCCAATTGCTCGCGCGTTTGTGCGTGCGATGAATTAAAATCAGTTTCATAAGCGCGCAGTTTGGGATCGGCGCGATGTTCGGAAAGATATTGCGCGGAAGTGGAATTGAAAAAAAGCGGCGGCGTTTGAAATTGATAGAAGATGAAAATAAAAACGCCGAGCAGCAGAATGCCAAATTGCATCGGGATTTTGCAAACGGCGTTGAACATGAGGCCGAGCCGGCCTTCGCGCAATGACGCGCCGGAAAAATAGCGCTGCACTTGCGATTGGTCGGTGCCGAAATACGAAAGCATCAAAAAAGTTCCGCCGAAAATTCCCGACCAAATGGTATAACGTTCGTGAATGTCGGTGGAAAAATTTACGGCGTTGAGTTTGTGAAATCCGCCCGCGAGCGCAAACGTGTCGGTGAACGTCAGTCCGGAAGGCAATTTTGCGAGCAACAAACAAAACGCGGTGATCATGCCGGCGAAAATAATGGCGAGTTGATATTTTTGCGTGACGGTCACGGCGTCGCTGCCGCCGGCGACGGTGTAAATGATGACGAGCAGGCCGCTGCAAATGATTGTCAAATTCAACGGCCAGCCGAAAACGGTCGTGAGCACAATCGCGGGCGCATAAATGGTCAGGCCCGCGCCGAGTCCGCGTTGCACGAGAAATAACGCCGCGCCGAGCAAACGGGTTTTGCCGTCGAAACGTTTTCCAAGAAATTCGTAGGCGGTGAAAACATTTAGCTTGCGAAAAATCGGCAGGAAAATTGCGGCGATAATAATCAGCGCAATCGGCAGGCCAAAATAAATTTGCACGAAGCCGAGTCCGCCGAGATAACCCTGGCCAGGCGTGGAAAGAAAAGTAATCGCGCTGGCTTGCGTGGCCATGACGGAAAGGCCGATGGCGAACCAGTGAGTTTGTCCGTCGCCGCGCAAGTAAGAATTGAGATTGCGGCGTCCGCGCGTGCGCCAAATTCCGTAACCGGCAATGCCGAGCATCGAGCCGATGAGGACGACAAAATCGAGCGCGCTCATGAAAATATTTCTGTCAGCGCGACGAGCAGCGCGATCCAAAAAACGAACGTTGCGAGGACAAAAAGATAAACGGCTTTCCAGGTTTGAAAAAATGGCAGGCCGGTTTCTTCAGATTCAGTCGTAGGAATTTTGACAGGATCGTGCCGTTTCATTTTCCGAGGGAAATTAAATTGGCGAACAAGCGATACGCGCCGGGCACGCCGGCGGGAAGTTCGCGGAAAAAATCGAGGCCGGTATAAACGTAATAACCTTTGCCATATTGCGCGACGAGCAGGCTGCCTTTGAGCGGCGATTCGCCGGGATCGTTGCAGGCGAAAATCGGCGTGAAATGTTCGTCCCACTGATTTGGAAAATAAATTCCGCGCTCCTGAATCCAGCCGTCGAAATCCACCTGCGTAATTTTGTTCGGCGTGTTCAGCACCGGATTTTCCGGCGCGAGAAAAGCCATCGCCGCCGTTTCATCCGTCACGCGGTCGCCGGACAAACGCAAATCGAACGGCGCAATTTTGTCCGCTTTCAAACCGTCGGGACGATTGTATTGCGCGATAATTGTTCCGCCGTTTTCGACGTAAGAAAAAAGCGCGGGCAATTCCTGCGCGAGATTCGTGCGGACATTGAACGCGCGGACGCCGATGACTATTGCATCGAAATTTTTCAAATTTTCCGGCGACAAATCCGCGTCATCCAAAATTTTCACGGCATAGCCCATCTGCTGCAAATTGTCGGCCACGCTGTCGCCCGCGCCCGGCAAATAGCCGACGTTGTGTCCGCGAATTTTCAAATCGAGACTGACGCCTTTGACGCTCGCAATGGGCTGGAGCAATTGATGGGGAATGTGCGGATAGGAAATTTCCTCGCGCGCGTTGCGATAATGCACGCCGCCAATTTCCGCATCGGCAATGATTTTTGCCGTTGTGGATTTTTCCGGCGCGGTGACGGTGAAAATAAATTTTTGATGGTCTCCAACATTCGCGAGATTAAACGATTGTTTCGACGGAGAAATTTTCCAGTCGGCGGGCGCTTGCAATTGCAATTCGCCGGAAGAATTGGCGCGCGCGGCGAGAATTTCCACTTCGACGGAATTTGATTTGCCCGGCGAAAACAGTTCCACGTCCGAAGAAAATTTGAGCGAGACCGGCGGAATCACGTCCAGCTTGCGGCGGATTTCGACATTCGCAGAATTAGTCAGGATTTGCACCGGCTCGTCAGAAACCCACAGCGGCTGGCCCGCTACAAAAAACAGATGCTTGAAAGTGAACGCCGGCGGATTCTCCGGGCGGCCAATCAGCGAAGGGTCGTCCACGCGAAACATTCCCGGTGTGCCTTCTTCGCGCAGCCAATACGGCTGTGTCAATGGCGCGTTCGTTGGTAGCGTAAATGTTAAGTCCTGGCTCGCGGGTTGATTTGCAACCAATCTTCTACCGGGCGCAGTCGTTTCGTGCCATCCGTTCCAGACTACTGGAATGCTTGAGCGCAGGATCGCCGTGCTGTGGAGTTGCAATGCTTCACCAGGAACAACTTCGGCGTTGGCGACGGTCGTCTCGACGGAAAGACCGAGACAATTTTGAAGGATGCGATCAAGCTGCTCCGTCTTTTCGGCGACAACGGAATCTTTTGACTTCAACTCGAACAAATTACTTCTTAAATTCAACAACGCTGGAACATTTGCGGCGACATCCTGTGGATTAAATTGGGCGATGATTTCATCGGCCATTTTTCCAATCTTCGCGCCGCCGGGCACGCGATTCCAAGTCGTGTCCACGCCGTCTAAAATGTCGTTCGTCGCCGGTTCGCCGTCGAGCAATTGAAACGATTCCGTGCGCGCGCCATTGCCGCCACCGCGCAAATTATCGAAGCCCTGCGTCTTATGCATCGCGCGGCTGCGCGCTGCGAGTTCGTTGAAGGAAATTCCGAGGACGGGATCGTTGCCGCTGATTTCCATTCGCACATCGTTGGAATTATTTTCGCCGCGACCGTTTCCGTTCCACAAAATTCTTTTCGGCTGCCACGGCGGGAGATTTTGTTCGGGAAATGCCTTCGGATCGCCAGCAAGCTTGAAGGCTTCGAGCGCCAGCACGGTTGACGCGGTGTGATGACCGTGCGTGCCGCCGGGAATTGGCGAAAATCGCGTGACCAAAACGTCGGGACGAAATTCGCGGATGACGCGCACGATGTCGGACAACACTTCCTGCCGATCCCAAATGTTCAACGTTTCGCGGTAATCTTTGGAAAATCCAAAATCCATCGCGCGCGAAAAAAATTGTTGTCCGCTGTCGAGTCTTCGCGCGGCGAGCAATTCCTGCGTGCGAGCGACGCCGAGTTTTTCGCCGAAGTCTGGACCTAAAACATTTTGCCCGCCGTCGCCGCGCGTGAGCGAGAGATATGCGGTGCGATAATTTTTTCCGCGCGCGAGATAGCCGATGAGAAGCGTGTTTTCGTCGTCGGGATGCGCTGCGATGTAAAGCACGCTGCCCATTTCGTCAAAGCTTTTCAGTTGCTGAAGAATCGCCGGCGCGGATAGAGATTCGGCAGCCCGGCAATTGGCATAAAAACCAACCGACACGCACACGAAAACTGCGAGATGAAGGAAGCGATGAGCCTGTCGTCCCAATCTTTTGAATAAGCTTGTTGCCTTCATGTGCGATACCCGTTCGCCGGGGGAAATTCGCCGCGTGCCGGACTCACGGGCCGGCGGCGAAGCCGCCGGATTATTTCTGCACGGTGAACGGCGCGGAAAATTGTTTGTTCTCCCACATCATTTTCAGCACGCCGCCGCCGGACGGGTTTTTTGCGACTGCCATCGTGAATTGATCCACTGGCTTGTCCAGGGTTTCTGGTTTGAGGTCAATGCGCGCGACGTCCTGTTTTTCATCATACGATCCCGGACCAATTCCCCATTGTCCGACTTGCTTGTTGATGATCAGCTTGGCCGTGCCGTCCGCCTGCGGCAAAGTAAAAAGCGTGTAAGCGCCCGCCGGAACCGTCGTCTCGCCAATGACAACCGGCTTTTGCGTGATGAACAATGTTGCCTCGTCGGCGCCCGTGCGCCAGACCTTGCCGTAAGGCACCAATCCGCCCCAGATTTTGCGGGTCTCGCCGGTCTTGGGATCTTTGGTGTAAGGGCGTCCGTAGACAACCGTGACGCGGCTGCCATCCACGACCGCGCCAGTGGTTTCGTGCGGGCTGATGCGTTTTTGCTGCGCCATTAACGGCAACACGCTGGCGATGATGGCGGCGACAATGAGGATGGATTTAATTTTGCGCATATGGTTTTTGTAATTCACACGGTTCACAGTCTCTCTGACAATTATTATTGTCCAGCGTGGAGTTTGGCTGGAAAAACAATATGATAATCACTTTGAATGGAAAAGGAAAAAATTGTTGGCAAGCTTGGGATTATGCAGTTGGCGGAGGCGAATAGTTGCAAGGCCAGTTTCTTCAACGACATTGACTGACGATAATGGAGCAGGGGAACTTTGACAAGTCGCAGGCGAAGATTCCGCTCACGCCGGAATCCAAAGAACCGGAATGCGCTCGCGGCCTTGGTTTCGCCGATACCAGTCGAAATGCTCGTCGTCCGTAACCAGCTTGAACGTCGGGTGCAATTCGCTCGCCCGCACAAGGGTCGCGTCGGCAAAATCCATTTCCGGCGCGTATTTTTCGAGCAGCATGGCGAGCGCGGATTTTTCCTCCTCCAAGTCGGGCAGGAAATGGTAGTCCGCCAGGATTTGCGCGGCGATTGCCGGGTCGCCGATCAAATGGCTGGCTTCGGTGAACGCCGCCGTCGTCGTCCAAAGCTGTCCCTTGTGTTTTTGAAAAAAAGCCTGCGCCCATTTCCGGCGCGCAGGGGTTTTGGCAAACGGGCTGACGATGAAACTGGTGTCAGCGAGAAACATGGCGGCGGCGGATGGCGTGGCGGATTTTTTCGCGCTCGGTTTTGCCGGGCAATTCCGGCAGCGTGAAACCACTTCGGCTCAATGAAAGGCTCGCCGGTTCAATTCCCGTTTCCCGCGCTTCCCGGCGTCCGGCCTGCCGGAAAAATTCCGCCAGAGAAACGCCCTTGCGTTTGGCAGCGCTCTTGAACAGCGTGTTTTCCTCGCGTTTCAACCGCATCGGATAAATCATTGTTGACATACAATTATGTATATCAAATTTGCCTTGCTTGTCAATTGCAGAATTAAATTCCGGGTTTAAGCAGTCGGACAAGTGCGTCAACGATTTTACTGAATGACGACTCGCGCAAAATCCCCACTTCGCCCGGAGCAATCAGACTTTGATGCGCTGTGAAAAGTTTTGTGGGGCGGGCGAAACTAGTGGTGTGCAATGAGCCGCCTTGAAAATCCGCGTCCGTGAGCCGGATCGCGCGCGGGTCTGAATATGGATTGCTCGTGATCTGGCACAACAGCCA
>DASXED010000079.1:0-16191 GCA_036490295.1 Verrucomicrobiia bacterium
AGATGAGACTGTTCTGGCCGAATTAGGCGGGAGGCTGACTCGGATTCGTTTGGAGCGGAATCTTACACAACTTCAATTGGCCAAAGAGGCTGGCGTCTCGAAAAACACAGTGCAGCGCTTGGAAGCGGGCGCGGTGGCAACCCAGTTGTCCGGCTTCATCCGCGTGTGTCGTGTGCTTGATGTCATCAAGCGTTTTGATCTGCTCATCCCGGAACCAGTGTCCAGTCCGGTCGCGCAATTGAAAATGGCTGGCCGGAAACGTCAGCGTGCTTCCACCACCAAGCCCGCCAAACCTTCAGCTAAAAAATGGCAATGGGGAACTGAACAATGACACTGGCCGAAGTTCAACTTTGGGGACGAACTATTGGCGCTGTTTCGCTGGAGGACGGAGGCCAGTTCGCAGCGTTCCAGTATGACCCGGCGTTCACGCGGAGCGGGATTGAAGTTTCGCCCATCACGATGCCATTAAATGATCGGGTGTATGTTTTTTCGGATTTGCCTCAAAGGACTTTTCACGGATTGCCCGGCTTGCTTGCTGATTCATTACCCGACCGGTTCGGCAACGCCTTGATTGATGCGTGGCTGGCGACGCAAGGCCGGACGCCCGACAGTTTCAATGCGGTGGAACGGCTTTGTTACATCGGCGCGCGCGGCATGGGCGCGCTGGAGTTTGCGCCGTCCATCGGGCCAAAACCGCAGCAGGCGAAGAAAATTGAGATAGATGCCTTGGTTAAGCTGGCATCGGAAGTTTTAACCCATCGCAAGAATTTGAAAACCACTTTTGCCAGCGCGAGCAGAAAAAACGCCTTGAATGACATCCTGCGGGTCGGCACTTCTGCCGGTGGCGCGCGAGCGAAGGCGGTCATCGCCTGGAATCGCGAAACCAACGAAGTCCGCTCCGGGCAAATCGTGGCGGGAAAAGGATTCGATTACTGGCTGCTGAAATTTGACGGTGTCACCGGCAACAAAGACAAAGAACTCGAAGACCCCAAAGGTTATGGTGCGATTGAATACGCATATTATTTAATGGCAAAGGCGGCGGGCATTACCATGAGCGAATGCCGACTGCTTGAAGAAAATGGGCGGCGGCATTTCATGACCCGGCGTTTTGACCGGCTGGATGGCGGAGAAAAGTTACATATGCAATCGCTGTGCGCTCTTGCATATTTTGATTTTAACAATGCGGGTGCGTATGCCTACGAACAAGCATTGCTGGTTATTCGCCAGTTGAATCTGCCGATGGAATCGGTGGAAGAACAGTTCCGGCGAATGGCGTTTTACATCATCGCCCGCAATCAGGACGATCACGTCAAGAACATTGCCTTCCTGATGGACAAGGCCGGTCGCTGGTCGCTCGCCCCTGCCTTCGACGTGACCTACAGTTACAATCCGACCGGCGACTGGACTGCCCGGCATCAGATGACAATGAATGGCAAGCGCGACGGATTTACGCTGGCCGACTTTCGCGCCTGTGCCAAGAGCGCCCTGATGAAACGCGGTCGCGCCGAAGCCATCGTCGAGGAAGTCCGCGCCGCTGTGTCGAAATGGCCGGACTACGCGGAACAGGCGCAAGTGATGAACACTTGGCGCAAGCAGATTCAACAAAATCTCCGGCTGGATTTGTCACGCGCCTGAAAATTGCCATGGCTCCGCGTGCAACCGCGACTTGTCGCCGCCGCCGAGGATGAATTTGGAAATAAAATCCGTCGCGTGGCGGGTCGCCTGTCCCAATGGCACGCCGGGACGGAAAAATCTTTGGTGTTCATGCGCTCATCAGCGAAAAGGCACCGTTTTCCTGACGGAGGTAATATGATCTTTCAACCATCCTAACAAACAATCTCACATCACTGAAATTTACGCCGAATCCATGAACTTGAAAAAAATTAGAATCAACTTTGCAAAACAAAGCGGAAGGGGGGACGAAATGACGGGTTTCAAATTCTAATCAAGGTGAAAAATTTCCCGCAACGGATTTTCCACCGGCGAATTGTCCGCGTTCACGTCCATTAATGAAGCCATGAAATCCCACCATTTGCGGACAATCGGCGAATCCGGCAAATCTGCGGCGGAATTTTTGTCGGCGAGTTTTTGCACGGCGAAAAGAGTGAGCGTTTCTTCGTCGAGGAAAATTGAGTAATCTGAAATTCCCGCCGCGCGCAGTTCGCGCGAAAGTTCAGGCCAGATTTCGTCGTGGCGTTTTTTGTATTCCGCGACATTGCCCGGCTTCAACTTCATCTTGAAGGCGTGGCGTGTCATAAAAAAAGAAACCGTTAATCTTCGCTAATCATTTTTCATCAGCGAAGATTAGCGACAATTAGCGGTTAAAAATTCGGCGTCAAAAATCAAACTGGTCAATGTTGTCCTTGTTGAAAATGAACGGCTTGCCGAGCAGAATGTTGTCGCCCTTGATTTCAAACGTGCCAAGCGTGCCGGCCTTGAAGCTCGTGTCGCCGGTCTTCAATGTGCCGCGCGCCAGGGCGTCCGCCGCATACACCGTGAGATAGCCCAGGTCCATCGTCTTCCACAAGATCACGCTCTGCGTCACGCCATCGTGGACATACATTTTATTTTCGTTCGGCAGGCCGAGGCCGAGGACTTTCACCGCGCCGACCTTGCCCGCCTGCTTCACGGCCTCCGCCGCGCCGGGAACGCCCGGCGTGCAAATCGCCAGAATGCACTTCAAGCTCGGATTCGCGCTCAACAACGCCGTCGTCTCCGCCTGCGCCTTGTCCTTGGAATCGTCGCACGGACGGACGGCGAGCAATTTCATGTTCGGATAATTTTTCGCCAAATCTTCCTGGATATATTTCTGCCATTCCTGCTGGTTCGCCGCCGTGAGCGACGCGGTGATGATGGCGAAATCGCCGTTGCTCTCGCAAAGCCGCGCGGTTTCGTCCATCAAACCGTAGCCGATGCCCTGCGGCGTGGCCTGGTTCACAAAAAACTGGCGCGCATCCGGCAACGCGTCGGCGTCATAAGTGATGACCTTGATGCCCTTGGCCTGCGCCTTGCGGAGCGCGGTCGAAATACTGCCCTTGTCTTCGCACGCGGCGGCGATGACATCCACGCCGAGCGTAATCCAATTCTCGACGATTTCATTTTGCTTGGCCGGGTCGGTGTCCGTCGGTCCGTCAAAAATCAAATCATCGCCCAATTCAGTCGCCGCCTTTTGCGCGCCTTTGCTGCACGAAATGAAATAGGCGTTGCCCTTCGATTTCGGCAAAAGTGCAATTGTCAATTTTTTCTTCACGGCAGGAGCAGCGCCGGAATTATCGGCAGCCGGCGTTTCAGATTTTTTGCAACCGGTGAAAATCGCGATGGTCGCAACGAGGAGAATTGAAAATATTTTTTTCATGGGCTTTGTTTTGCAAGTTTGGGGACAGACTTCCGCGCGCGCAAGCCAGAAATCATTTTCGGCACGACCGCGCTGGCCAGCGCAAGAATCAGCAAAACGCCCGTGAACATTCCCGCCATTTCACTTGGTTGCATGGCGTGAACGATGCCGCTTTGCAAAACCGCAATCGCCGCCACGCCGAGCAATGTTCCATGAATCGAGCCAACGCCGCCAAAAATGCTCGTGCCGCCCAGCACGACGGCGGTGATCGCAAAAAGTTCGTAGCCCGTGCCCGCGTCCGCCTTCGCCTGGCCGAGCCGGGCTGTATAAATAATGGCGGCGATGGCCGAGACAATTCCGGCCATAATATAAACCATCGCCACACGCCGACCGACGGGAATGCCCGCGTAACGCGCGCCTTCCGGCGCAAAACCAATTGCCCGGAACGAACGGCCAAACGTCGTGCGATGGACGAGCAGCCAGAAAAAGATCGCCGCGAAAATAAAAACGGGCGCTTGCGCCGGAATTCCCAGCCAGCGTTCCTGTCCGAGAAATAAAAATGAATCGGGAAAATTCGTGAACGTGTCCGCGCCGCGCGTGATGGCTTCGGCCAGTCCGCGAAACAGCGAAAAAGTTCCGAGCGTCACGATGAGCGGTGGCAATCGCAGCCACGTTATCAAAGTGGCATTCAGTCCGCCGCCGAGTGCGCCGACACAAATGGCGCAGGCTGCGGCGAGCGGAATCGGCATTCCGCAATCGCGCCAGAATTTTCCGAACAAAATCGCGCACAGGCTCAACAGCGACGCGACGGACAAATCAATTCCGCCGGTCAAAATGATCGGCGTCATCGCCAGCGCGAGCAGCCCGATTTCGCACGAGTGCCGCAAAATGTCGCAGGTGCTGTCGTAAGTGCCAAAGTTGCGCCCGATGGCGTCGAAGAAAATCCATTCCGCCACGAGAACGAAAAGCAGAATCGTTTCGTGCTTGAACAAAACCGATTTCCAACCGCTGTTTTTTGAAAAAGACATAAACCGCTAATCTGCGCTGATTGACGCTAATTTTTCTGTTCCACGATGAATTCAGACAGAATAAATCGTTTCCATTCAAGCATATCCTTGTGGCCAAAATTCACAAGATAGCCGACGGGCTGTTTGGTGATTCGCATATAATTGATGAGTTGCGCCTCATGTTCCGGCGCAATTTGGGAGACAGATTTTAATTCCGTGACCAGACAATTAAACACAAACAAATCTGGAAAATAGATTTTTTTCAACCGGCGACCTTTGTAGTGACAAGCCAGTTCTTGTTTAGATTGAAAGGAAATTCCCCGTGACTCCAATTCTATTTCCATGCACTCCTGATAAATTTCTTCGGATAGGCCAAAACCCAATTCATTATAAACCTCAAACGCCGCACCCATGAATTTGTAACCTTCGTCCTTGTAAATTTCAGCCTTCATAAATTAGCGATGATTAGCGTAAATTAGCGGTTTAATTTTCTATTTCGCAATCCATCCGCGACAACGGCCAGCAAAATGATCGCGCCCTGGATCGCCTTTTCCCAATACGCCTCGACGTGCAGATGCGTCAGCGCAGGACTGACGCACGCGAGCAGCAGCAGCCCGGCGAACACGCCCCACAAATTTCCGCGCCCGCCGGAAATCGCCACACCGCCCACGACCACCGCCGCGATGACTTTCAATTCCAGACCCGTGCCGGATTGCGGATCAACCTGCGGCGATTGCACCGCGTTCATCATCGCCGCCAGCCCGACCAGCGTGCCGATGAAAACAAAAACGAAAAATGTCGTGAGTCGCGGACGGATTCCCGCCAGCCGCGCGGCCTCGGCGTCCGAGCCGACCGCATAAACAAATCTGCCGACGGATAAATTTTTCATCGCCAGTGCGAGGGAAATTAAAATCGCCAGCGCGACGATGACGAGCACCCATTGTCCGGCCGTTTGTGAAAGGCCGAACCATTGCGTGCCGCCGGGCAGGTTCACGAATTGTCCCTGCCGCAGCCAGCCCAAACCTTCGTGCCATGTCACCATCGTCGCGAGCGTGACAACAATGGACGGCAGGCCAAGCCCGGCGATGAGCGCACCGTTGAACGCGCCCATGATTGCGCCGATGAAAACCGAAGCTGCGATGACGAGCGCGAGCGGCCAGTGCATCGCCGCGAGCAACCCCGCGCAAACGCTGCACACCGCGAACATCGAGCCGACCGAGATGTCAATCTGCCGGCAGATGATCACGAGCGCCATGCCGCACGCGACCACGAGCGTCGGCGCTTCGTGCGTGGCCAGCGAGAGCAGCGGTTGCGCTTGAAAAAACGATGGCGCGAAAACCGCCAGTGCCAGCAGCAAAACGCCGAGCGCGAAGGCGACGGAAAGTTCGCGGAAATATTTTTTCATTCGCCCGCTCCTTTTTGTCCCAACGCCGCTGACATGACTTGATGCGCGTCGGATTTCCCCGGCAGCATCGCGGCGATCGTTCCGCCGCGCATCATGGCGATGCGGTCGCTCATGCCGAGAATCTCCGGCAGGTCGCTCGAAATCATCAGCACGGCGAGGCCGTCTTTCGCGAGCGAGCGGATAATCTTGTGGATCTCACTTTTCGCGCCCACGTCCACGCCTTGCGTCGGTTCGTCGAGGATCAAAATTTTCGGTTTCGTCGCGAGCCAGCGCGCGAGGGAAATTTTTTGCTGGTTGCCGCCGCTCAACGAATTGCCCGGCGCATCCGGCCCGGAAGTTTTCACGCCGAGGTCGCGGATGAATTCCAGCGCCAGTTGTTTTTCCGCGCCAAAGCGCAGCCATGTTCCTGGAAAAATCCGGCGGTGAATCGCCATCGTCATGTTTTGCGCGATGGGCAATTCGAGGATCACGCCGTGCCGCCGCCGGTCTTCCGGCACATACGCGATGCCATGCGCGACGGCGTCCTGCGGCGAATGAATTTTGATTTGCGCGCCGTTCAGAATAATTTCGCCTGAATCGGCGGGCGTAATTCCAAATAAAATCCGCGCCAGTTCCGTTCGTCCCGCGCCGACGAGTCCGGCCATGCCGAGAATTTCGCCCGCGCGAATTTCGAGCGAGATATTTTTCACGCCGCCCGCCGCGCAGCTTAAATTTTTCAGCGACAAAACAATTTCACCCGGCGCACTTTCGGCAGGCGGATAAATCGCCGAGACTTCGCGCCCGACCATGAGCTTGATCAATTCTCCTTCTGTAATCGTAGCAGCGGACGTGAGTCCGCTCTGATTTTCTACGGAAGAAGTTTGAGCCGATTCACGTCGGCTGCCACCGATTTGCCGCGTTCCCACGCTCTCGCCGTCGCGCAGAACCGTGACGCGGTCGGCGAGTTGGAAAATTTCCTCCAGCCGGTGCGAAATGTAGATGACGCCCACGCTGCTCTTGCGCAGTTCGCGCACGACGGCGAACAGCAGGTGCGTTTCCTTTTGCGTGAGCGACGCCGTCGGCTCGTCCATGATGACGATGCGTGCGCCCGCGCCGAGCGCGCAGGCGATCTCCACCAGCTGCTGCTCGGGCATCGAGAGCGAACGCACCTCGGCTTCGGGCGAAATTTCTGCGCCGATGCGTTGCAATAATTTCTGCGCCTGCTCGCGGCGCGAATTCCAATTCACGCGGGAAAAGTTTTTCGCGCGTTCGAGCCGCAGGCCGATGTTTTCCGCGACGGTCAGATCGGGAAAAAGCGCGGGCTGCTGGTAAATGCAGGCGATGCCCAGCTTGTGCGTGCTGGCCGGCGAAAGTTTTTCCACGCGTTCGCCGTTGATGGCGATCGCGCCGCCATCCGGCTGGTGCGCGCCGGTGATGATCTTGATGAGCGTGGATTTGCCCGCGCCATTTTCGCCGAGCAGCGCGTGGACTTCGCCCGCCTGCAAATCAAACGACACGCCCTTGAGCGCGCGCACCGCGCCGAAGGATTTCGTGACGGATGTGAGTTGAAGAAGTGGGACGGTCATTGCGACGCAATAATTTTGTTATGATAATCAACTGATGCAACTGCTAACTCATGCTTGCAAGTTAGAGTGTAAGTTTTGCCATGAATCACAATGTGCAGTGCATCTATGAAGCGAGGAACACCAAAGTCAAACATTGTGTGATGGTTCGGACACAGCACTAGCATATTTTCAACAACGTCAAATCCTAAATGTTTTCCACCGAGCGGACGAACATGATGCACTTCAATATAAAAACTATTGTCAGTAATTTGAATCTGTTCACCACAAACTTGACACTTAAAATCGTAGCGCTCTTTCAGCGTCGCAGCCGTTTTGGTGTCTCGGACTATTCGTATTACTTGAGTGATAATTTTTTCGGGTGGTTCTTGAACGTCGCACGCGGGTTGAGTAAATGCCTTCGGTTTTGGCGGTTCTGGATTGGAAAGACGCCAGTAACCGTGACGGACTTTAGTTATTAAACCCGGCGCGGCAAGTTGATGTGAAAACCTATAATCAATGTTGGCTAAACCATTGGATTTCGCGTCAACCGAACTAGACCACCCATCGTCATCTGCCTCCCACAAACCACGGTCTTTTACAACTTGTTCGGTTGCTGTCAAAAGATGTCGGCGATGAAAAACTTCCGAACCAAATTTTTCGTTGGCTATTTGCACCATTAGCGCGGCAAGTTGCTCATTTGTCAGCTTCATTTGTGTGGAGCTAAACGCGCCTGCTCAAAACATTTTTCTCATAGCCTTTCACTTCCGCCAGCCACGCATCGCCGATGGGAACGCCTTTTTGTTCGCAATAGAAATCCCAGACCGCGCCGAAGGGCAGCGACTTGGCTTCTTCCTGCAACGCGAGGCGCGTTGTGAAATCACCCGCCGCCTCGGCGGTGCGGATGAGCGGCGTTTCCAGCAATCCGATGAGCAGCGCGCGGATCATATTGCGCGTGCCAATCGTCCACGCGGCGACGCGATTGATGCTCGCGTCAAAATAATCAAGCCCGATGTGGATGCGCTTTTCAAAACCGTTCGCTACAATCTCGCGCGCGATGGCGAGCAGGTCGTCGTTCAAAATCACGACGTGGTCGCTGTCCCAGCGGACGCCACGGCTGACGTGCAGTAAAATTTCCGGCAAAAATTGCAGCACGCTGGAAATTTTGTCCGCGATGCTTTCCGTGGGATGATAATGGCCGGCGTCGAGGCATAATAATTTTTTCCGGCTGACCGCGTAGCCGAGATAAAATTCATGCGAGCCGACGACGTAACTTTCGCTGCCGATGCCAAACAGTTTTGGTTCGACGGCATCAAGATTTAATTTTAGTGAAATCGGTTTTTTGAAAATCACATCAAGCGATTCGGCGAGCCGCGCGCGCGGAGAATTTCTATCAGCGGGCGTGTCCTTCATGCCGTCGGGAATCCAGACGTTCGTCACGCAGGTTTTGCCGAGCGCCTTGCCCATCGCCGCGCCGATTTCGCGCGAGCGGATGCAATGCTTGATCCAAAATTGCCGGATGCTTTTGTCAGCATTGGACAAAGTAAATCCGTCCGCCGACTTCGGATGTGAGAAACACGTCGGATTGAAGTCGAGGCCGAGGCCATTTTTCTTCGCCCACGCAATCCAGTTTTTGAAATGCTCCGGCGCAATTTCGTCGCGGTCAATTTTCCTGCCGCCGAATTCGCCATACATCGCGTGCAAGTTCAGGCGATGTTTTCCGGGAATCAGCGAAAAAGTTTTTTCCAAATCGCCGCGCAGTTCATCAGGTGTGCGCGCCTTGCCGGGATAATTTCCCGTGGCCATGATGCCGCCAGTGAGCGCACCGCCGAGATTTTCAAAACCGCCGACATCGTCACCCTGCCAGCAGTGAAGTGAAATCGGAATCGTCGCGAGAGTTTTGAGTGCGCGTTCCACGTCCACGCCGAGCGCGGCGTAACGTTCTTTGGCGATGGCAAAGACGGCATTCAGGTTTTTGCTTTGTGTTTGCATGGGTGGAATAAATGGAAACAAAAACAGGCTGGCGAAAAAATGGCGCGCGGTCAATTCAAACGCGACATTTGCTTTTGTCCCGGCTTGCGGCAACATGGGCGAACCAAAGCCATGCACTTATGATTGCGATTCGCAAAGTAATTTTGCCCTTCTTGATTCTGCTGGCATTGAATGCGCCGCCCGTTGTGTTTGCCCAAAGCGACACGCGCCCGGAGCTGATTTATCACCCGAAAGGAAATTTTTCCAACAACATCGCGCGACTGTTGCGTTACTGGCCGATCAACGGCGATTTCGTCATCACGAACGGCGCGGAATTTTTCAACCGTCCGCTTTATTGCATGAATTCTGCGTTTCGCATTGACGGCGGCGACAAGCCGGAATTTTCGCTTTATCTGCCGGGACGCGGCGGCAATTTGCGTTTGGGAATCAAAACTTCCGCCGGCGTGAAGTGGTTGAACGACGCGGAAAAAATTGTCGCGCGTTATCGCGCCGGTTCGTTGATTTATGAAATTCACGATGCGCTGCTCGGCGGCGGCGAATTGGATTTGACGGTTTTGCCGATGAGCGAGAAAAAAGGTTTGATTGCGCGCGCGGAAATTCAAAGCAGTGGCACGGGCGTCCCGCCGGTGAGTTCCAAAAATTTGTCCGGCCAGAAATTTACAGGCAAGATGCCTGTGCCACTAAAACTGCTTTTCGCCTTCGGCGGCGCAAACGGAATGCGCGGCAAACGCGGCGGCGACATCGGCTGCGAGAGCGAGCCGGTTTCAGAATTTTTCCAATTGCGACCGGAACAATGCCGCGACAATGAATTTTTAATCGTGTCGAACACTTTCATTCTGCGCAGCAAGCCCGCGACGATTGCCGGGATTTTTCCGGCGGATGCAAAATTGCAGATCGCCGACGCGACAAAATGGAATTCGCCGGCAGAATTATTTTCCAGCGCAAACACAAAAGCTGAATGGCCAATTGTCATCGGCGAAATGGATTTGCAAAACGGCCGCAAAAATTTTCTCGCGTTGCAGCAAATCGGCGGCGAGGGGAAAAATGTCAGTGCGGATGAATTGTCGGAATTATTTTCCGCCGCCGAAAATCACCGCCGTGAAATCGCGGAAAAAGTCGTCGTCGAAACGCCCGATCCTTTTGTCAACGCCGCCGTTCCCGCGCTGAACATTGCCGCCGACGCGATTTGGGATGCGCAGCAAAAATCGTTCATGCACGGCGCGGTTGCGTGGCGGCAGCGATTGCTCGGCTGGCGCGGGCCTTACGTCGGCGATGAACTCGGCTGGCCCGAACGCACGGCGGAACATTTCGCCGGATTCGCGCGCGAGCAAAATACCAATCTGATTCCCGAAACCATTCCACCTGCCGATGAAGATTCAAATCTCGCGCGCAACGAAACTGCTCTGCACTCGAACGGCGACCTGACGAAATCACATTACGACATGAATCTCGTCGCCGTGGACGCATTTTTCCGTCACTTGCTTTGGACCGGCGACACGAATTACGCGCGTGAAATGTGGCCGACAATCGAGCGTCATCTCGCGTGGGAAAGAAGATTATTTCGCCGCGAGTTTGGCCCGGACAAATTGCCACTTTATGAAGCTTACGCTGCAATTTGGGCGAGCGACGATTTGAATTACGACGGCGGCGGCACGGCGCACGCGAGCGCCTATAATTATTTTGCAAACACGATGGCCGCGCGCGTCGCAAAAATTCTCGGCGAAGATTCTTCAATTTACGAACGCGAGGCCGGTTTGATTTTGCGCGGCATGAATAAATATCTCTGGCTCGCGGACGATGGGAATTTTGCCGAGTCCAAAGATCTGCTCGGCCTGCAACTCGTTCATCCAAATTCCGGCCTTTGGACGTTTTACAACACGATGGATTCCGAAGTGCCGACGCCGCAGCAGGCGTGGCAAATGTCGCAATGGGTTGATGAAAATATCGCGCATATTCCAATTGAAGTTTCCAGTAGGAGCCGAGATGACGAGTCTCATTTTAATAAATCAGAAATTGATCAGAGACTCGTCACCTCGTCTCCTACGGAAAATTATTTCACGCTGCCGGAAACCAGTTGGATGCCGTATCAATGGTCGCTCAACAATGTCGTCATGGCCGAGAACGCGCACGCGGCGCTGGCGTTTTGGGAGGCGAACCGCGCGGAAACGGCGTTTGAACTTTTCAAAGGCGAATTGCTCGATTCGGCGTTTCTTGGATTGTGTCCGGGAAATTTTGGCGCGATGACGTCGCACGACGCCGCGCGCGGCGAGGCGCAACGCGATTTCGGCGACGCGATTGGAATCAATTCGCGCGCGTTGATCGAAGGTTTGTTTGGCGTCAAACCGGATGCGCTCGCGGGCGAATTGAAAATCGTTCCCGGTTTTCCGGCGGATTGGAATTTTGCGAAAATCCGTCACCCTGATTTCAATTTTGAATTTCACCGCGACGGCTTGACGGAAGCTTATTTGGTTGAGCCGAAGTTTCCGAAGCCGATGAAATTGGATTTGCAAATTGTCGCGCTGCGAACCGAGCCGGAAGTCACCGTCAACGGAAAATCCGTGGAATGGAATTGGGTTGAAGATTTGTTTGGCGTGCAGCGGATTGAAATTGAAAGCCCGGCGGCGGAAAAATTTGAAGTCGTCGTGAATTGGAAAGGTGAAATTCCGCCCTCGAAAATCGCGCCGGAAATTGTGCCTGCCGCGCCGGGAGAAACGGAAGCGTTTGATTGGAACAAAAAAATTTCCGCCGCCGAAAAATTTGAATCCATAAATCTCGCGCCGTTTTTCAACGACAAGGTCACGCAGATTTTCCGCAACGATTACCGCACGCCGCGTTCGCCGTTCTGTTCGTTGGCGACGCCGAAGCAAGGCATCGGCGGGTGGTGCGAACCCAATGCGAGTTTTGATGTGGATGATTCCGGCTTGCGCGCGCTCGCGGCGAAAAATTCCGGCAAAATTATTTTGCCGGACGGAATTCCATTTGCGACGCCAGGCAAAGACGGTGCAAAAAATATAATTTTCACGTCGCAATGGGACAATTATCCGCGCGAAGTTTCCGTGCCGCTGGCTGGAAAATCTTCGCACGCCTTTTTGCTGATGGCCGGCTCGACGGGCGCAATGCAAAGCCGGTTTGACAATGGCGAAGTCGTCGTGACTTACGCCGACAACTCGACGGACAAATTAATTTTTCGAAATCCAGAAACGTGGTGGCCGATTGACCAGGATTATTTCATTGACGATTTCGCGTTCCGCCTGCAACTCACGGGCGAGACGCCCGTGCCACTGCCGCCGCGCGTGGATTTGAAGACGGGGGAAATTCGGATTCTCGACCTGAAAAATTTCAAAGGCAAAGGCGGAAAAATTCCCGGCGGCGCGGCGACGGTTTTGGATTTGCCTTTGGATAAAAACAAGGAATTGAAATCACTGACGGTTCGAGCTTTGGCGAATGAAGTTGTCATCGGCTTGATGTCTGTGACGTTGGAGCGAGAATAAAGATTGCCGCCGCCGCGCATTTTTCCAAAATGGGCGGATGAAAATCTCCCGATTCCAATTCACGATTGTCGGCGCGCTGCTGTTGTTTAATTTTTCCGCCCGCGCTGATTTGAAGCTGGCCGAGATTTTTGGCGACAACATGGTGCTGCAACAGAACCAGATTGTTCCGGTTTGGGGCTGGACGGAGTCGAATGCAGAAGTCACTGTGCATTTCGCCGGGCAAAATAAATCCACGCGCGCCGATGCGGATGGCAAATGGCTTGTGAAATTGGACAAGCTCAAGGCGTCGTCTTCGCCGCATGATCTGGCTGTTACTTGCTTCTGGGGATCCTGGGGAAATAATGCGCCGTCAAACGGGGTTGGTTCAGGCGATATGAAAACCTTCACGAACATTCTCGTCGGCGAAGTGTGGCTCGCGTCCGGCCAGTCGAACATGGAGAAACCGATTGGCAATCAGCCCGGCCAAAAACCCGTTTTCAATTACGAACAGGAATTGGCGAATTCGGATTATCCGCAAATCCGTCTGTTCAACGTGAAACGCGGCTTGGCCGCGACACCGGCTTTGGATGTGAAGCTGGGCAGCGGTTGGGAATTGTGCAATTCCAATTCGCTCGAGACGTTGAAATTTTCCGCCGCCGCGTATTTTTTTGGCCGCGAAATCCACACGAACTTGAACGTGCCGGTCGGCTTGGTCGAATCGTCGTGGGGCGGAACAAAAATCGAGCCGTGGACGCCGCCGGCCGGTTTTGAAAAAATTCCGTCGCTCGCAAAATTCAATTCGCCGCCGCCGTTGACGGGCAAATTGGTCAACACGATGCCGATGGCGATTTACAATTGCATGATCGCGCCGCTGGCGGGTTTTGCGATGCGCGGCGCGCTGTGGTATCAGGGCGAATCGAATTTGATGGGCACCAATGACGACAACGATTATTTGACCTACGAAACCAAGATGGAAGCGCTCGTCGGCGGCTGGCGGCAGATTTGGGGCGAAGGAAATTTTCCGTTTTATTTTGTGCAGATCGCGCCGTTCAAATACTACGGCGGAAAAATCAACCGCGCCAACTCGCCGGAAATGCTGCCGGAATTCTGGACGCTGCAATCGCAAGCCGCGCGGCAGATCAAAAACTCCGGCATGATTGTGACGACCGACCTCGCGGACAATCTCGACGACATCCATCCGCGCGACAAACAGGATGTCGGCCACCGGCTCGCGTTGCTGGCGCGCAATAAAACCTACGGCGAAAAAAATGTGGTTTGTTCTGGCCCGACGTTTCAAAAAATAAGAATTGAAGGTGATCAGGCGATTTTGAAATTTGACAACGTGGACGGCGGACTAATCAGCAAAGATGAAAAACCATTGACCTTTTTCACAATTGCCGGAGCGGATGGAAAATTTGTTCCTGCCGACGCAAAAATTGTGGGCGACACGGTGGAAGTTTTCGCCGCCGGAGTGAAAAGTCCAAAAGCCGTCCGCTTCGCGTGGGATGAAACCGCGCAGCCGAATTTTTTCAATCGAGCGGGCTTGCCCGCCGAACCGTTCCGCACCGACGATCCGCTGAAATAATTTTCACAACTTCAAGATTTTCCGGCGCAACGCCTCGTCTGGCCTGCCGGAAATGCGCGCGACGTTTTCGGGCGTCATGAATTTCGGGCCGCCCAATGCCGCCGCGCCCAGCCAGATGCCCGCCGTTTTTTCCGCCATCAACATCGCGGACAGCACCGCTTCGACGGAACGCCCCAGCGTGATGATTCCGTGATTTTCCATGAGGATGACGCGCGGCGGACGGCCAAAACCGGCGAGAAATTTTTCCACTTCATCGCGGATGACTTGCGCCAGTTTCAAGCCGGGGTCGGTGTAGGGAATGAAAACGGACGCGACGTCGCAGCAGACAATTTCATCGGGAAAAATCCTTTTGGCCGCGAATTCCTCCGCGCGCGGCGAACATAAAATTGAATTCACATTCGGCGCGTGCGTGTGGCCGACAAATTCAATTCCCGGCAGCGAAAGCAGATACGCGTGAAACAGAGCTTCAACCGACGGCTTCTTCGCCTTTTGGTCAACGCGCGCCGCCAGCAACACGTTTTCAATTTCCGCGTCCGCCAGATTTTTCCTGCCGAGCAGGGGCAGTAAAATTTCCGCGCGGCACTCGACCACGCCGTCTTTTGCCAGCGCGCCGAGGTTGCTGCCGCTGGCTTTCACGAGAAAAGTCTCCGCGCTGAGTTTCGCCGACGTGTTGCCCTCGGCGAGAATGGCCAGCGGGCGCGCGGGGTTGCCCAGCGTGTGTGAAAGCTCCAGCAGCGTCTTTAATTTTTCCTGGCGGTTGGACATAAAAGATTGATTTTTTTGCGCGGCGCGCGGATTATTCAAAAAACAACGCCGCCATAATGCAATTCATTTCGCGCAACATCGCAAATTTTACCCGCAAAGCGAGCATAAAAATCGCGGCTGACCCGGCGGTGTTTTGGTTTTGACATGATGAAACCTCGCTACACCATCGGCCTCGACTACGGCACGAATTCCGTCCGCGCCTTGATCGTCAATGTCGCCAACGGCGCAGAAATCGCGTCGGCAGTCTGGAATTACGCGCACGGCACGGCGGGCGTGATTCTGTCGCGCGACCCGAACCTCGCGCGCCAGCATCCGCTGGATTACGTCAACGGCGCGGAAATTACAATCAAGGCCGCGTTCGCGTCCGCAAAAAAATCCGTCAGGGGATTCAGCACGGATCAAATTGTGGGAATTGGCGTGGACACGACCGGCAGCACGCCGCTTCCGGTGGACGCAAACGGCCAGCCGCTCGCGTTCAGCAAAAAATTCGCGAACAATCCCGCCGCGATGGCGTGGCTTTGGAAAGATCACACAAGTGTCAATGAAGCCGCCGAAATCACCGCGCTTGCAAAAAAAATGCGCCCGCAATTTCTGGCGAAATGCGGCGGAATTTATTCGAGCGAATGGTTCTGGAGCAAAATTCTGAAATGCCTGCGCGTCGCGCCTGAAGTTTTCAACGCCGCGCATTCGTGGGTCGAACTGGCCGATTACGTTCCTGCCGCATTGACGGGCACGGAAGCACCGGATAAATTCATCGCGGGTGTTTGCGCCGCCGGCCACAAGGCGATGTGGAACGCAAAATGGGGCGGTTATCCCGACAAAGAATTTCTGTCGAAGCTGAATCCGAAACTCGCGCAATTGCGCTCGCGTTTGACGCCGCGCGTTCATTCGATTGACCGCGCGGTCGGCGGCTTGACGACGGCTTGGGCGGAGAAAACTGGCTTGCCCGAAGGAATTCCTGTCGCGGTCGGCGCGTTCGACGCGCATTTGGGCGCGGTCGGTTCCGGCATTGCGCCGGGAACGCTTGTAAAAATCATCGGCACGAGCACTTGTGACATTGCGATTAGTGGCACAGGCATCTTGCCTGTGAGT
>DASXED010000149.1:0-3050 GCA_036490295.1 Verrucomicrobiia bacterium
TCTGGAGCCTGGTCTGGCCGGTTGGCGGCGCGGGCTTGGTGCAAATCGAGAACCCGTATGACTTGAGCAGTTGGACCAATGCGCCGCCCGGCACCAGCACCGAATCGCACGGCTACTGGCTCGCGCCGAGCTATTGGGCGATGAAACATTTTTCCTATTTCATCAATCCCGGCTACAAGCGCGTGAACGCCACCGGCACCGACAACAACGTCCGGGCTTCTGCCTTTCTTTCGCCGGACAACCTGCGGCTCGTGGTCGTTTTGATCAACACAAACGCAAGCGTGTCCTCCGCCATGAATTTTAATTTTGGCTCGTTCAGCGTCGGCAAATCCGGCGTCTATCAAACCGCCGGCACAAACACGTTCCAATCGCTTGGTTCGCTGACCAATTCGCAGGCGCTGCCGCCGCTTTCGCTGACGACGGTTGTATTGGAGAAAAATACGACGCCACCTCGCATCACAAGCGTCCAATTGCTTGGTGGAAGTTTCGCTATTGCCGGCACAAATGGCAACACGCCCGGAACATATTTCTACACGCTGGCCTCGACCAATCTCGCATTGCCGCTCACGAACTGGACGGTTATTGCGACGAATCAATTTGGACCGGGAGGCGGATTCAATTTCACGAACACATTTGACTCGAGCGCAGCGCGGCAATTTTTTATCCTCCGTATCCCGTAACGACAACACATGAAAAAAATTGCCACGCTCCTTTTGTTTGCAACCGCCACGGCCGTTTGTCTCGCGGGCGGCCCGACATTCACCGTGGATGCAAGCCGTTCCACCGGACAAGTCAGCCCGACTCTTTACGGACTGATGACCGAGGAAATCAACCACAGTTATGACGGCGGCCTTTACGCCGAGTTGATTCAAAACCGGGCTTTTCTCGACAACACAACAAAGCCTGCCCATTGGTCGGTCGTCAATGACGATGATTCCGCCGCAACCATCGCGCTTGATCCAAGCAATTCCTTCAACGACAAGCTCACAACGAGTCTGCGGCTGACGGTGGCGAAGGCGGACAAAAAAAATCCTGCCGGCGTGGCCAATGACGGTTACTGGGGAATTCCGGTGCAGCCGGAGACAACTTATCGCGCTTCAATCATCGCCAAGTCAGATGGAAATTTTTCCGAGCCGGTCACAATTTCAATCGTGGGCGACGACGGGCGCAAAGTTTATGCGGCGGGAAATTTTTCCGGCCTTGCGGCGGGTTGGAAAAAATTTGAGGTGACGTTGAAAACGGGCAGGGGAACGCCGACGGCAAAAGCCCGTTTTGTAATCACACTAGACCAGCCGGGCACAATCTGGCTCGGCATGGTCTCGCTTTTTCCGCCGACTTGGAACGACCAGCCGAACGGTTTTCGCAAAGACCTGATGCAAATGCTGGTGGACTTGAATCCGAAATTTTTGCGGTTCCCCGGCGGCAATTACGTCGAGGGCGACACAGTCGAATCGCGATTTGACTGGAAGAAAACAATCGGCCCGATTGACGAACGCCACGGTCATCCGTGTCCGTGGGGTTATCGCTCGACGGATGGAATGGGACTTCTGGAATTTCTTGAATGGTGCGAAGACATGAAAGCGGAACCGTTGCTGGCGGTCTACGCCGGCTATTCGCTAAAAGGCGTGCACGTCAATCCCGGCGCCGACCTCGAACCGTTTGTGCAGGACGCGCTCGATGAAATCGAATACGTCACCGGCGACACGAGCACAAAATGGGGCGCGCAACGCGCGAAGGATGGACACCCTGAACCGTTCAAATTGAATTACGTTGAAATTGGCAACGAAGATTGGTTCGACAAATCGAAAAGCTACGACGCGCGCTTTGTGCAATTTTACGACGCCATCAAGGCGAAGTATCCGCAGATCAAAACGATTTCCACCATTGGCAACGACCAGCCGGAAAATTTGCGCGTCAAAAGCCGCAAGCCGGACATGACCGACGAACATTACTATCGCTCGGTTGACACATTTCTTCAGATGTCGCCGGACTACGCGAAAAAATACGACCGAACTGGCCCGGAAATTTTCGTCGGCGAATGGGCGGCGTATGAAACATCGTTTCCACCGTGGAACAACCGTTCGAGGAATGAGCCGCCGACTCCGAATTTGAAGGCTGCGATTGGTGACGGCGTTTTCATGGCGGCGATGGAGCGGAATTCCGATTTGATCAAAATGCAATGTTACGCGCCGCTGTTTGTGAACGTGAATCCCGGCGCGCGGCAATGGCGGCCGGACATGATTGGCTACGATGCGATTTCCGCCTATGGTTCGCCGAGCTATTACGCATTCCAAATGTTCAGCCGGAATGTTGGCGATGAGATTCTTTCCACCGCGACAGCCGAAACTTCCGTCCAGGGTTGTGCGACGCGTGACAGCAAAACAGGTGAGATCATCCTCAAGCTGGTGAACCCGGAGGCGACAGAGGCAGTCCTGAAAATAGACCTCAAGGGAATCACGTCGCTTGCTTCAAAAGGAGAAGCCATCACGCTGAATGGAAATCTTGACGATTCAAACTCAATCACTCAACCGAAAAAAGTTGTGCCTGTCACGACGACGGTGCGCGATGTCAAGCCACGCTTCATTTACAAAATGCCGCCGCACAGCATCGTTGTGTTGAAACTAAAGGTGCGCTGAATTAGTTCAAATAACACCCCGGCTTGGACATTGTTCAACCGTCATGCCGCCCGTTGGGCGGCTAAAAGTTGCCCAACGATTACTCGCCGGGCGTGACGGAAAATCAGAAGCTCCCGTAAATTATCCGGGCCAGAGCCAGTCAGGATTCATATACGACATTTGTCGTATATGAATCATTTCCCGTTTTGAATATAAAGGAACACACAGATTACCCATCAATCCGATAAATAATACGACAAAAACAGCACATTATATGAAAAATATGAAAAATCAGTGGAATTATGCAGTTAACAAACTTTCCGGGTAGGGCGCGTCACTCCGTGCGCGCCGACGGTTGCAAACCAACGCGTTCGGCGGGCAGAGGACTGCCCGTCCTACCAGTTTTGTCCCATTAGTTTGTCAACTGCATAATCC
>DASXED010000173.1:0-18194 GCA_036490295.1 Verrucomicrobiia bacterium
TACAACCGCCTGCCCACAAGCCGCAAGCAGTCAGTCAAAACTCGCCTGAAATCCCGTTAATCTCCTAAAGCGTTGCCATCAAAACCAATGCAACTATTTCGGTTTGTGAACTAGATAATCCCAAAAATCAGGCTAAAACCCTTGCAGCCCTATCCGTGTTGGCAATGAGCGTTCCAGCTTATGCGGCAATTACATTAGACAACGCCGCCACTTCCGCCGCTTTCCCGGCAACGTCAATCAGTGGAGTCAACGGGAACCTGTCATTTTCGGACGTTCAGGCCAGTCCTGCTGGTTCAACCATTGCCGGAGGAACGAGTCAAGGCGCGTTCGCTGCCAATTCTGCTTTGGGCGAGGTTTTCGAGTGGACGGGCAGCGCCAACGGAAATGTGTTCAGCGCCTTCAGCATCATTGACAATGGCGGTGGCGGTGCATC
Organism: Verrucomicrobiia bacterium; assembly: GCA_036490295.1. Taxonomy (GTDB): domain Bacteria; phylum Verrucomicrobiota; class Verrucomicrobiia; order Limisphaerales; family UBA11358; genus UBA11358. The sequence continues at coordinate 434 of DASXED010000173.1, forward strand.
CACCTATCAACCCTTTCTGTTTGATTTGGGAACTGGTTATACATTTAATGCAAATGGGAGCACGTTTAATCCAAGCCTCTACACCGATCTATTCAGTGCAGTTACCGTCACACCGCCGGCTTTGGGGTCGGCAAATTTTCTCGAGTTTAACTTAAGCGGAAGCGATGCTGTCACGCTAAATGTTGGTGACACCTATGCGTTCGGGTTGTTAAACACCAGTGGAACACCGGATTTTTCTTTTCAGCGCTCAAATGGAACCCAAGCAGATCCCAACGGTGCGCCTTTTCAGATTTTGAGCGGTGGTCTTAGCGGCACCAGTGCCACAGTGCCGGGCTACGGCGGTGGCCCGCGCAATCTGTTTGTCGGCGTTTATACCACGGCTGTTCCCGAACCCGGTTCAATGGCATTGCTAAGTTTGGGTGCGCTGATCGGAACTTTCATGGTTCGTCGCTCCGGCAAATAAGACTGATCGCAACGGGCAGATTGATTTAACTGTTTGCGGTTGGCGGTTTTCAAAGATGCCGGTGCTTTCGCGCCGGCTTCTTTTATTTTGCCTTGAAATGAAGATGGTGATGCCGTGGAAATCAAATCCGTTGGTGAAGTTTTCGTGCTTGAGCGCAGTGATAAGTCTCGCAGCGACGATCTTTTCCAATGGCGCGGAGGTTGCCGTGTCGTTGAACGCCCGGCCAATATAAATGAAAACCAAATTTTCTAAAATCCCCAGAACCGCCTTTGAAGGATCGCGCCCGCGCAACCATTTGCGAACCGGCTTTTTTTGCAGTTTTATTTTCGTCTTCGTAACCTTGATGGCGGCCGGCGCGGCTGACGATAAATCCCTGCCTTTCGTCAGCCCGATGTTCGGCGACAACATGGTGCTTCAGCGCGGCAGGCCGATTCGGTTCTGGGGATGGGCGAAGCCGGGAGAATCGGTTCATGTCGAATTAAATGGTCGCACGGCGGCGACGGTGGCGCGACCTGACGGTCGTTGGCAGACGGAAATCAAACCGCCTGCGCCTGGCGGACCTTATACGATAAAAATTTCCAGCGTGGAGCAAAGTGTCATCCTGCACGAAGTTTTAGTGGGCGATGTCTGGCTGTGCGGCGGTCAATCTAATATGGAGTTGCCCTTGAGCCGGACGCGAAATGGCGCGGATGAAATCAAAAATGCGGATCATCCTGAAATAAGATTGTTCACGGTTCAATCACACGTTTCTTATTCGCCGGCTTCAGTGCCGCAAGGCTCGTGGAAAATTTGTTCGCCGCAAACCGTGGCCGATGGCGGAGGATTTTCGGCGGTCGCGTATTTTTTTGGACGAAGATTGCAGGACGAACTCCATGTGCCCGTCGGCCTGATTCAGGATTGCATGGGCGGCACGCCGGCGGAAAGCTGGATGAGTCCTGAATCGCTTCACAAGCTGAAAGATTTTGACGTGCCGTTGGCGGAAATTGAAAAATTGCACGCCAAAGGCGGGCCGGAATACGGCAGTTTTCTCATGCACTGGCTGGACGAATATGACATCGGCAACAATTCGTGGTCGGCGGCAAACTTCGATGATTCAAACTGGAAGCCGGTTCAAATTCCCGGCGGCTTTTCGGATTTGGGCGTGGCGGATGTTCCGAGCGTCTGCTGGTTTCGCAAAGAGTTCACGCTGCCGAATCCATTGCCCGCCGGTGGAGCAACGCTCTTTCTCGGCTCGATTGAAAAAATGGACACTGCCTACATCAACGACCAGTGGGTCGGTGCAAGTTCGTGGGTGGAAAATCCAAGGGTGTATGCAATCAGCGACGGTGTTCTCAAACCGGGGAAAAACATTCTCGCCGTGCGCGTCTTCAAGATGAAGCCGAACGGCGGATTTCTTGCAAAGCCGGACGAACTTCATTTAACACTTGGTGACAAAATCGTCATTCCACTTGCTGGCGAATGGAAAGGCAAATTGAGCGTGGACGCGCGCCCGCCGCATCCGCTGCCGTTGACGTTTGAAAATTATCCGACGATGCCCGCCGTGCTTTACGAGGGCATGATCGAACCGGTCGCGCCGCTTTCGATTCGCGGCGCAGTCTGGTATCAGGGCGAAGCGAATTTTCAACGCGCGTTCCAGTATCGCACTTTGCTGCCGCTGTTGATCGGCGACTGGCGGAAAGTTTTTCAGCAGGGCGATTTTCCATTTTATATCGTCAGTCTGCCCGCGTTCATGCCCCGTCGCGACGAACCGGGCGACGATGCGTGGGCTGAATTGCGCGAGGCGCAGGCTTTGACCGCGCAAACGGTAAAGAATTCCGCGCTGGCCGTGACCGTTGACACCGGCGAAGCCGACAACATTCATCCGAAGGACAAAAAAATCGTCGGCGAACGACTGGCTTTGTGCGCGCTGGCCAATGAGTATGGCGAAAAAATTCCTTGCGCCGGCCCTGCTTTCAAATCGGTTGAACGAATTTCTGGCGCATTGAAAATCAACTTTATTTACGACGACGGCGGATTGGCCGTCAAAGACGGCAAACTCGGAGAATTTTCAATTGCCGGAAAAGACCGTCAGTGGCATTGGGCGAACGCCAAAATTGAAGGAGATTCTATTTTAGTTTCATCGCCAGACGTGCCTGAACCGGTGGCCGCCCGTTACGCGTGGCAGGCCAATCCCGAAGCGACGCTTTACAATGGCGCGGGTCTGCCCGCCGTGCCGTTCCGCACGGACAATTGGCCCGGCGTGACTGACGATAGCAAGCCGTGGTGATAAATTGCCGTGTTGTCAGGACACTTCTCAACAATTTTGGCTCTTCAAAAGAAGTTGCCCCGTTGTTTTGATGTCAACTAAACTCGTGACTGATGCCCCATGATTTAACCAGGCGTATTTTCGCAGGTCTGTCAGGTTTGAGCCTGCTTTTAACGGTCGGTCTGGCTTTGAAGGGCGCGGCGCAGGCTTCAGACCCGCCGCCGGGTCCGGCAGGTGATCAATCACCCATCACCAATCTTCGGCAATTGACGCGCGTCATGAATTCCGAAAGCCCGGTGTTTCGTGATGTGCAGCTCAACGTCGTGGTTTGTGCGGCCAGCAAGCCGGAGATTGGCGTGCTGATTGCACGGGACGAAACGGGAGTCGGACTGTTTGAACTTGGCGATTTCGGGCGGGAGATTTTTCCGGGCGAAAAAATCCAGATCCAGCATTGGTATTGTTATTTGCGCAAACGCGACATGGGCGTTGAGATTTCCACCGCGCCAACCATTGACAACGATGGCATCCATTTCAGACCAAGAATCGAGGATCGCGAAGTCACGTTAAAAGCGGGGCCAATTCCGCTGCGATTGGACTGGTTCAATTGTCTTCACAATTATGCCCTGGATGTAAGCTTCGAAAGTTCCAATGGATCATGGCAAAAAATTCCAGATTCGGCTCTTTGGCATTCCGCCCCGGATGAAGCGCCGGGCGGCACCAACCTGTTGCCGGGATTGCGCGCGGAATGTTACGAAGGCTATTGGGAAAACCTGCCGGACTTCAATCTGCTGCGCCCGGTTAAAACCGGGGTTGCGACCAATTTCGATCTGAAATTCAGGACGCGAGACGAGATGGTTGGGATGCGATTTACAGGTTTTTTCAATGCGCCATACGATGGCAAATATACTTTTCGTTTGAGTTCTGACGACGGAAGCATGTTGTTTCTGCGAGATCCAGCAGTGCCGATAAAAACATTGGGACGCGCCGCCGTGCCGACGTCCGAGCCGGGCGTTCTGGGAGAGAACATGGACAATTTGGACGAACAACGCTGGGTGACGGTTGAGGGGAGCGTGGATTTTATTTCGAAAACGGGCGCGGGATTGGAATTTGAATTGCGATCAGACCGGGACTCAATTTGGGTGAAAGTTGCGGACGCGGCCGGAGTTGATCCGTCGAGCTTGTTGAATTCAGAGGTGCGAATTACCGGTGTCGGTCTTGGTGTCCATAGCGTGGATAACCGGATTGTTTTTGGACGGCTCATGGTGGCGACCGCCAAAGAGATAACTGTTGTCGAAAGTGGCGACGCCAAAGGGAAACTGCCATCGCTGCTGACCACCGCGCGGCAAGTGCAGGGTTTGCCTGTCGAGGATGCCAGGCATGAATTACCCGTGCGAATTCACGGGGTGGTTACCAGCGCAAACATCCAATACGACCACTGGATGTCCATCCAGGATGACACTCGCGGAATCTGGGTTAATCTCCACAACATATCAAATACCGTTCCGGCTTGCGGGGAAATTTGGGAAGTCGTCGGTCATTCCGGGGCCGGCGATTTTGCGCCGATCGTATTTGCCGACCGGATAACCTTTTTGGGTGTGGGGCGAATGCCCGAACCGGTGCGGCCCACATGGAATGAATTGATCAACGGCAGCATGGATGTGCAATGGGCCGAATTTCAGGGGCTGGTGACAGATGTCCAAAGCAATAATGTCACGTTGATGTTGCCCGAAGGACATTTGACCGCCCAAATGGAAGGATACCAGGAATCCGATCTAAAGCCGTTTTTGAAGGCCGACGTGCGCATCCGGGGAACGCTTTATGCCGTGTGGGACGCCAGCACGCGCGAGGTGCGCGTGGGAAATGTCCTGATGCGCAACGCCATCATCAACGTAGAGCAGCCTGCGCCGGATGATCCCTTCGATGCGCTGATGAAAAAGCCGCGCGAGCTGCTTTTGTTTGACGCGCAAGCCACCGCTTTCAGGCGCGTGAAAGTGCGCGGTCAAATCGTTTACGCTGACGCAACACAGGTTTATCTGGAAGACAACGGCGCGGGACTTCGGCTGTTGCCTTCGGAAAAAACGGATTTACGCTCCGGCGATTTGGTGGAGGCGGTTGGGTATCCAGACATCGGCAGGACGACGTTGTTGCTGAACGAAGTCATTCTCCGAAAAACCGGCGAAGCCAGGCTGCCAGCGGCAAGAATTACAAAAGAATCTGAATTATCGCAAAACAATCTGGATTCCACCCGCATTAGTGTCCAAGGGAAATTACTTGGCTGGCACTTGGAACAAGGCGCGCAGGTTTTGGAAATGCAATCAGGGCAGCATTTGTATCTCGCACGGCTCGCACCCGGAACGTCCGGGCAAGTTTCCCTGCGCGCCGGCAGCCGCCTTGCGCTTGAAGGCGTTTACGTCGCACGCGGGCGCAACCAGGTTCCGAACACGGGGGCTGAATCCTTTGACCTGCTGGTAAATTCGCCCGCTGACATTGTTGTCCGCTCGCAGCCGTCCTGGTGGACATTGCAACGGCTGTTGATTGTCGTGGGAATGTTGCTGGTGGTTCTGGCTTTCACGGCGATCTGGATTACGCAATTGAGGCGGGTCGTGGAACAGCGCACCGCCCAGCTCCAGCGCGAAATCCGCGAACGCGAACGCGTCGAACGCCAGCACGCGCTCGAAGCGGAGCGCTCGCGCATCGCGCGCGATTTGCATGACGACCTGGGTTCCAGCCTCACGGAAATCAGCGTGCTGGCCAACACCGGCCAGCGTCCCGAACCGGGCGAAACCAGTCTCCCAAAACTGTTTCATACGATTGCCGGCAAGGCGCGCAGTCTCATCGCCGCGCTGGATGTCATCGTCTGGGCCGTTGACCCGGAAGACAACTCGTTGCAATCGCTCGGCGATTATTTGACCGGCTACGCGGAGGAATTTTTTTCGCACACGAACATCTCCTGCCGGTTCAAGGTTCCCGTCGCTTTTCCGCAAATCACCCTGGACGGCCGGGTGCGGCATGACCTGCTGCTGGCCGTGAAAGAAACATTGAACAATATTGTCCGCCACGCGGAGGCGACCGAAATGGAATTTTGCATGGCGGTTGCCGGTGGCGATCTGGAAATTGGAATCGCCGACAACGGGAAAGGTTTTGAAGGCGGCGGGGACGGCCACGGATTGAAAAATCTCTCGGCGCGATTGTTGAAATTGGGCGGGACTTGCGCGGTGGAATCATGCATCGGCGGCGGCACGACGGTGAAAATCCGTTTGCCATTGGCCGCGCCCGTCGGAACAGAGGCCAGCCCGGCAAAAGCTGATACGACGTTTGACTGATTTCATGCTGCCAGACTTGATTTAGAATAGTCATCGAACATTGATGACATGGCGGCGCGATTGGCACATAGTATCGTCCTTGATTTGATAACGAAAGTCGCCATCGTTGAAGACAGCTCCACGCTGCGGAAGTATCTCGCGGAAGTGATCAACAACACGCCCGGACATCGCTGTGTCTGCGCGTGTGCTTCCGCCGAGGAGGCGGTCGTGGAGATTCCCGCGCACAAGCCAAACGTCGTGCTGATGGACATTCACCTGCCCGGCGAATCGGGCATTGCCTGCACCGCGCGATTGCGCGAAAAATTGCCAAACCTGCAGGTCATCATGCTGACGGTCTACAAAGACATCAAAATGATTTTTCAGGCGCTGAAGGCCGGCGCCTGCGGCTACGTTTTGAAACGGTCGGATGACAGGGAAATTCTGGAGGCCATCGCCGAGGTTCGTTCGGGCGGAGCGCCGATGACCAGTGAAATCGCCCGCATGGTGGTTCGTTCCTTCATGGAATCGCCGAACGCCTCCGCAAACAGCACGGATCAGTTGTCGGCGCGGGAATTGGAAATCCTTGCGCTCGTGGCCGAGGGCTGCCCGAACAAGGAGATTGCGTCGCGCCTGTCCATCAGCAATGGCACGGTGCGCACGCATCTGATGCACATTTACGAAAAACTTCACGTCCGCTGCCGCACCGAGGCCGCCGCCAAATACTTTCGTTCCAAGCCTTCTGAAGCCGACAACGTGCCGGTCATTCAAGCGTAGGGACATTCTACCCGGCTTAAAAACGCCGGATACAATCAATACGACGTTTGACGGATGGCGTCTTGCCTCATGCAAAAGTTAAGATATTTTTGAAATCACAACTTTATGTTTTCTGCGTCTATGAAATTATTATTTCAACAATCGTGCTCGTTTGTTTTTTTAATTCCCGTGCTGCTTTTAGTGGCCGGCTGCCAGGCGGATCAAACTCCGTCGGCGGTGCAGTCGTCGCAAACGTCCGCGCCCGCAGTCGTCGCAACTCCCGCCGCGCAACCGGACATCACGACAAATGTTCCGCCTGCGGCAAAAGCGGCCGTGCGCATCAAAGCCGGCGGTTCCTCGCCATGGACCGATTCCCAAGGCAATGTCTGGCTGGCTGATCAAGGTTTCAGCGGCGGCGATGTCGTCGAACGGCCGGATTTGGTCATCACCAACACTGCGGAACCTGAAATTTATCGTTCCGAACATTACTCAATGGATTCGTTTTCGTGGCCGCTGGCGAATGGAAATTATCTGGTGAAACTGCATTTTTGCGAAACCTACGAGGGAATAACCGGGCCGGGGCAGCGCGTTTTTTCATTCAATGTTCAAGGCCATGACTTCAAAGATTTTGATGTTTGGGCAAAAGCCGGCGGGCCGATGACCGCGCTGGTCGAAACGGTTCCGGTGGAAATCCAGGACGGTAAATTGCTGATCACGTTCACCGGCAACGTTGAAAACCCGCAGATCAACGGGATTGAAATCATTCCACAGCCTTGATTTTTCGTTTGAACCGGCAACGGAGTCTGCTGGGAAAAATTACATGAAGTTAAAAAGCAAACCGAAGTCCCTTCCTGCTTACAAACTGGCAAACCTTTCTCCCGAAAAGCGTGTGAAAGATTTACTTTCACGGATGACGCTTGAGGAAAAGGCCGCGCAAATGATGTGCGTCTGGCAGAAAAAAGGTGAAATGCTGCTGGATGCGGCCGGGAATTTTGATTTGGAGAAAGCCAAAATACATTTCAAACATGGTCGTGGAATTGGGCAGGTTGGCCGGCCCAGTGACGCGGGCAGCGATCCGGCAAAGCCGGCGGACGGTAAAGACGCGCGCGGCATGGCTGAATTGACCAATGCCATCCAGAAATTTTTTATTGAACATTCGCGGCTTGGCATCCCCGTTTTCTTTCACGAGGAATGTTTGCACGGCCACGCGGCAAAGGGCGGAACCAGTTTTCCCCAGCCGATTGGACTTGCGGCGACGTTTAATCCAGACCTTGTTGAAAAACTTTACGCGATGACCGCTGCGGAGACGCGCTCTCGCGGCGCGCATCAGGCGCTCACGCCGGTGGTGGACGTTGCGCGCGAACCGCGCTGGGGCCGCGTCGAGGAAACTTTCGGTGAAGACCCGTTTCTGGTCACGCGGATGGGCATGGCGGCCGTGAAAGGATTTCAAGGCGATGCAAGTTTCAAAAAAAAGGATCGCGTCATCGCGACCTTGAAACATTTTGCCGCGCACGGCCAGCCGGAATCAGGCCAGAACTGCGCGCCGGCGAATGTTTCCGAGCGAGTATTGCGGGAAACTTTTTTACAGCCATTCAAGGAATGCATCCAGAAGGCCGGAGCAATCAGCGTGATGGCGAGCTATAACGAGATTGACGGCGTGCCGTCGCACGCGAGCGAATGGCTGCTGCGCGATGTTTTGCGAAAGGAATGGAGCTTCAAAGGTTTTGTCGTGTCGGATTATTACGCCATTTGGGAATTGCACAATCGTCCCGACACGCACGGCCATTTCGTTGCGAAAGATAAAAAAGAAGCGTGTGAACTTGCCGTCAAAGCGGGCGTGAATATCGAACTGCCCGATCCGGATTGCTATCTGCATCTGGTCGAACTCGTCCGTAAAAAAATTCTCAAGGAAGCGCAACTGAACGAACTCATCGCGCCGATGCTGCTGTGGAAATTCAAAATGGGGCTGTTTGATGATCCTTACGTTGACCCGGCACTTGCAGAACGGATTGTTGGCTGCGGTGCGAACCGCAAACTGGCCCAAGAAGCCGCCGAACAAACAATCACGCTTCTTAAAAACGAAAGAAGTCTGTTGCCGCTCGATTTGTCCAGGCTCAAAACGCTTGCAGTAATCGGCCCGAATGCAAACCGGATTTTGTTGGGCGGCTACAGTGGTGTGCCATCACAATATGTGAGCGTGCTTGATGGTATTCGTGCGCGGGCTGGCAACGACGTTAAAATTCTTTACAGCGAAGGATGCAAAATAACCGTCGGTGGTTCCTGGCAGCAGGATGAAGTTGTTCCCAGCAAGCCTGAAAAAGATCGCGAACAAATTGCCGAGGCGGTGAAAATTGCGGAACAGTCGGACGTGATTGTTTTGGCGCTCGGCGAGAATGAACAAGTTTCGCGCGAAGCATGGTCGCTCAAACACATGGGCGACCGGGCAAGTTTGAATTTGGTTGGACGCCAGGAAGAACTTGTCAAGGCGATGGTTGAGACCGGAAAACCGGTGATTGTCTTTTTGTTCAACGGGCGTCCGCTTTCAATCACCTGTTTGGCTGAAAAAGTGCCGGCCATTGTGGAGTGCTGGTATCTCGGCCAGGAAACCGGTCATGCCGTCGCGGGAGTTCTGTTCGGCGATTTCAATCCGGGCGGCAAGCTGCCGATTTCGATTCCACGTTCCGTCGGGCATCTGCCGGTGTTTTACAATTACAAACCCTCGGCGCGGCGTGGCTATTTATTTGACGACGTTTCGCCGCTGTTCGCGTTCGGCTTTGGCTTGAGCTACACGCAGTTCAGTTTCAAAAATCTCCGGCTGGCCAAAAAGAAAATCAAATGTAACGGCGCAACCAAGGTTTTGGTGGACGTGACGAACACAGGCAAACGCGCGGGAACGGAAGTGGTGCAACTTTATATCCGCGATTGCGTGAGTTCCGTGACGCGACCGGTGAAGGAGATGAAGGGCTTTCAGAAAATTTTCCTGAAACCGGGCGAGACGCGGACCGTCGCTCTGGACATCACGCAGGAATCGCTGGCGTTTTACGGCATCAAAATGAATCGCATTGTGGAGCCGGGCGAATTTGAAATCATGGTCGGCAGTTCTTCGCGCGACGAAGATTTGCAAAAGGTCATCCTGACGGTCGTGAAATGATATGGACGTGAACTCGCAAAAACTTTCGTTCTTTGAAAAGGCAGGTTACAGCGCGGCCGATTCCGCCGCGAATTTCGTCTTCATGACGATGGTTCTTTTTCAATTGAATTTTTACACGGACGTTTTCGGGCTGACGGCGAGCGCTGCTGCCGCAATTCTTCTTTGGCCGCGACTTTGGGACGCGGTTGCCGATCCGATTGTGGGAATTCTCGCCGACCGCACGGACACGCGCTGGGGTAAATTTCGTCCGTGGATTTTGTTCACCGCCGTGCCGTGGTTCATCGTGATGATTCTGGCCTACACGACGCCGCACGGCTGGAGCATGGCCGCGATGATCGCCTACGCCGCGATCACCAACACGATGCTGATGACGATTTATTCGATGAACAACATGCCTTACGCGGCGCTGGGCGGCGTGATGACCGGCGATGTCAACGAACGCGCGAAATTAAATTCATTCCGTTTCATCGCCGTGAACGCGGCGCAATTTATTGTTGGCGGATTCACATTGACGCTGGTCGCCAAATTCGCCGCCAAGCACGCGGCGGGTGCGACCGTCGGCATTGCGGACAAACAATACGGCTGGCAGATGACGATGACGATTTGGGCGGTTTTGTGCCTGATTTTATTTTTGATCACATTCTCGACTACGAAAGAACGTATCAAGCCGATCAACAAAATAAAATCGTCGCCGAAACAGGATTTCGCGGACTTGCTAAAAAATAATCCGTGGAAAGTCATGTGGTGTTGGACGCTAGTGCATTTTGCGATCCTCTCGTTTCGCGGCGGCGCGCTTTACAATTATTATCATCACTACGCAGACAAGGCGGCGATGTTTGACTGGGTGCAAAAACTCGGCCTTGTTGTTCCGACTGGCACGCCATCTTCTGGCGTTTTGGAGACTCTCGGTTTGATCGTTCACGGCGATACAACCAATTTGGCCAACTCAAATGTCGCCGACGTTTTTAACAGCATCATCAACATGGTCGGAACCGGCCTGACCATCATCGTCATTTTGCTTTCACCGTCGCTCGCTAAAAAATTTGGGAAAAAAGCCGTCGCTGCCGGCGGCTTTGCGCTGGCGACAATCGGCTCATTGTCGTTTTATCTTTTGAGTCCGGCCAATTGCTGGGGAATGTTGGGTGTCACGGCGTTCGTTGCCATCGCTTATGCGCCGACCATTCCATTGACGTGGGCAATTTTTGCGGACGTGGCCGATTATTCCGAATTGAAAACCGGACGGCGATTTACCGGCATGGTTTTCGCCACGATTGGTTTCGCCTTGAAATCCGGCTTGGCTTTGGGTTCGGCGTCGTTTCTTTGGATCATGGTCGGCTTTTTCCATTACGACACCAAATTCCCGGACACGGCGGATGCCATTCAAGGTTACCGCGCGTGCAGCGGCATCGTCGTAGGAATTCTCTTTGCCATCTGCACCGTTTTGCTGATGAGCTATCAATTGAACAAACAAATGACCATCCAGATGGCCGATGAACTGGCCGAACGCCGCAAAAAATTTGAAGCGCAAACCGCCTGAAAATTTCCGAACTATGAAAATGAATTTTAAGGTGACAACATTCGTGCTGGCAGGAATTTTTATGGCCGGTTTGTTGACAAGTTGCGCTACTGGCGGCAATTCGCATTCGAGTCCGACCCTAAAAGACGTCTTCAAAAATGATTTTCCGATTGGCGTTGCGATCAATCAAAACCAGTTCACCGGTCAGGACACGAACGGTGTGGCGCTCATCGTGTCGCAGTTCAACGCCATCTCCCCGGAAAATGTCCTGAAGTGGGAAACAGTGCATCCGCAACCGGGGACGAACGGTTACGATTTTGGGCCGGGAGACGCCTATGTGAAGTTCGGCGAACGGCATCATATGCTAATAGTTGGCCATACACTGGTCTGGCACAACCAGACGCCGAGCTGGGTTTTTCAAGATGAAAACGGCAGGTGGTTGAGCGGAACAAATGCCGCAGACCGGGAATTGCTGTTGCAGCGGATGCACGACCACATCCAGACGGTTGTCGGTCATTACAAAGGCCGGATTAAAATCTGGGATGTCGTCAACGAGGCGTTGAATGACAGTCCCAAGCTTGATGACACCAACGTGCTCCGGCAAACGTCGCCGTGGGTTCGCGTTCTGGGCATGGATTTTATCGTCAAAGCGTTTGAATATGCCCACGAAGCCGATCCCGGCGCGATCCTGCGTTACAACGATTATTCGATTGAAAATCCGGTTAAGCGCCAGCGCCTGGTCACGCTCATCAAATATCTCCAGTCACAAAATGTGCCCGTGATGGCCATCGGATCGCAGACCCATGCAAATCTAACCTGGCCTGCGCCTGATTTGGAGGACAGCTTTCTCACCGAAGTCAGCCGTTTGGGTTTGCCGATTCACATCACCGAATTGGATGTCAATGGCTCGCAAGCCGGTCAAAGAAACCAGAGCGCCGACATTACGCAAAACGCGCAAGCCGGTGGCGACGGCCAACAGACAGCTTCCGTCCAGGAAAAACTGGCCCAACAATACGGAGATCTTTTTAAGGTTTTTCTGAAACACCGCGATGCGATAAGGCTGGTGACATTTTGGGGCGTCACCGACGCTGATTCCTGGCGAAGGAACGGTCATCCACTTTTGTTTGACGGGAACTGGCAGCCGAAGCTTGCCTTTCACGCAGTCATAAACGCGGCTGAATAGCTGGTTTTTGGGGCAACAATCCCTTTCTCATGTTCTGTTGCTTTTGGGTTTCATGGGCGAAAGTTCAGAAAACATTTCCAAGGAATGAATTGCTGGATAAAATTGGCGGGAAAAAACTTCCGACCCGCCGGCGTGGCGAAGAAAATCCAAGAATGATTTCGTGGACACGCGCAACGCTGTCCACCAAACCGATGCAAGGCCAGCCGACTGCGCCTTGAGTTTATGGATGATTTTGGTTTTACTTTGTTTTGAAGTTTTGTGAGCCAGCCGCCGGTCGGCACTGGCTCAACTTTGGTCCGCCGAAAAATGCTTTTTATGGCTGGAGAGCTTCGCTCGCTCGCGCCGTGCCAGGCTGTTTCCAATAATTCCAGTCCACGTCCGGGAAAAGATTGTCACGCGACTCGATTTCGGCCAGCCATTGCGCGTCCACGCTCGTCGCCGTCAACTGGTCGTGCAGCGCGATGAAGCGGAGCAGATGGTCTTTCACGCGGCGGCGCGCGTAGTCGGGACTCGTGCCAGCGCGCAAAATAAACGGCCAGTCGCTGGCCTGCGCGAGCAGCAGTTCGCGCGCGGCCTGTTTCAAGGCGCGCTTTTGCAACGAGGTGGAGCGTTTTGAAAATTTCTTTACGAGTCCGCTCATGCGTTCCTGCGCGACTTGCAGGTGCGGATAAATCCATTCGTTTTTTTCGTTCAGCCACGCGCGCAGATAACCTTCCTCGCCCCAGCTCGACGCGCTTGGCGTGGCGACCTGGTTCGTCGGATGCCGCGCGAGATATTCGCCGGGCGTGATGAGTGAAATGTCCTTCTGGTCATTGAAAGCCTTGCGTGCGAAAAAATCCAGAAACTCCGGGCCTTCATACCACCAGTGACCGAACAATTCCGCGTCATACGGCGCGACAATAAGTGGCGGACGATCCAAAAGTCCGGCGAGCTTCTGGATTTGCGCGCCGCGTTCGTTGAGAAAATGCGTCGCGTGTTCGCTCGCGGCCTGCAACGCGACGTCGCGTTTGTAAATTTCTTTTTGTCCCGCGCCGCCCGTGATGCGGTAATATTTCATGCCGGTGAAGCCGCGATTTTGCGGCGACGGCAAATGCGGTTTCACATAATCGAAATCCAAATCGAAACCGACGTCGCGGTAGAAATCGCGATAGCGCGCGTCGCCGGGATAACCTTCGTGCTTGCTCCAGACTTGGCGTGACGAATCAAAATCGCGCCCGAACGCGGCGATGCCGTTCGGCGTGAAAACCGGCGCGAACGTTCCGTAACGCGGGCGCGGATTGGCGTGCAAAATTCCGTGCGTGTCGAGAATGAACCAGCGGATATTTGCCTCTTGCAAAAACTCCTCGACGCCGGAAACGTAGGCGCATTCCGGCAGCCAGATGCCGCGCGGGTCGCGTCCGAAGCAACTGCGATAATGGTCGCGCGCCGTCAAAATCTGCGCGCGGATGGACGGCGGATGATTGGCGAGCAGCGGCAAAAGTCCGTGCGTCGCGCCGGTGGTGATGATTTCAATGCGGCCTTCGTCTTGAAATTTTTTGAACGCGCTGACGAGATTGCCTTCGTAATAGCGCCACGTTTCGCGCGCCAAAGTAAATTTGTGGTGATACATCCACGCGAGTTCGCGGAACGCGCGATCCCAGTGCGTGCGGTGAATTTCTTTTTCGGCCAAATCAATGAGGCTGTTGAGATGCAATTCGTAACGCCGCCGGAGCAAATTGTCTTGCAGCATCGTGCAAAGAGTTGGCGAAAGTGAAAGTGTCAGCCGCGCGTCAATTCCGTCGCGCCGCCAGTTTTCAAAAATCTGGATGAGCGGAATATAAGTTTCGGTGACGGCCTCGAAGAGCCAGCTTTCTTCCAGAAACTTTTTGTGTTCGGGATGCCGCACGAACGGCAGATGCGCGTGCAGGACGATTGAGAGATAACCTTGCATGAATCCCTGAAAATTATTCGTCCAGTTTGTCCGAAACCCATTGCGCGATGGCTTTGGATTTGATGAGGCCGACAATGCCGAGCAAAGCGGGAATTGATTTCATAGCGCAGGGAAAAATTTTCATCGGCGTATTGTAGTGCTGGCTCTCGATCCAATACAGCGAGAATTCCACGAGCGACCAGCCGATGATCGCGGCGGCGACAAACCGGACGAGCATCAATGCTCCGCGTTCGGGCGCGTCCATAAGATCACAGATTTTCCGGCAGCGGCGTCTTGAGCGACGGGTCTTGCGGATGCGCGCCGACGTCGCCGAGATATTCCGTCTCGCGGCTGAACTTCAATTCCGCCGCGCGCGCGTCGTCGCCGTCGGCGGAAACGGCCACGGCGGGCAGATCGTATTTTCCATCGGGCAATGCGAAACGAAAACTGAACGTGCCGTCGGAACGCAGTTTGATTTCGTGTCCGCCGAGCGTGACTTTTGCGTTCGGCTCGGTCGCGCCGTAAATGATGAGTTCGGCGTTGACGTTGAACCAAAATCCTTTTGCCCGCTCCATTCCGCCGAATGGGCTGGACAAACTGGAGACGCCGAAACTCGAAACGCCTAGCGAGGAAATTTCGTGCGCGAGACGGCGGCGGATGAGTTCGGTGATTTCGAGCGAACCCATCCAGACGCGGCGCACGTTGTCAATGTTGACGACTTTCGCGAGCGCCTGTTCCTGCTGCTGCGTCCAAGTCGCGGGCGGCGCGGTGGTCACACGCGGCAAATCGGGATGGCCGTTGCGCCGAAGTTCCTCGATGGCCTGCGCGAGCGGAAGATTTTCGCGGACGGCGGCCTTGATGATTTCCATCAATTTCGCGAACGGAAATTCAAACGGAATCGTGGCGAACTCCGTGTCGTCTTCCGCCGAGACCGCGTCGGGCGGCGTCATCGTGCCGCTCGAAGTGGAAATGTGCGTCCATCTGCCGAGCGCGGAATAGTAGCCGAGTTCGGCGACGTAGGAATTGCCCGCGCGCTCGACGTGCGCGAACCAGTGGCGCGATTCGGGATGGACGTGGATTTCGTAAAGCGGATGGCCTTCAATCTTGTGCGCGTAAATTCGGAGAACCAGATGCCCGTCGGTGGACAGTGCATTCAATTTCAACTGCTGCGCGCTTGTCAAATCCCAGTGCGCGTAAAGCCAGTGCGGGTCGCGCGCGGTGAGGAAAAGTTTTTTCGTGCCGTAGGATTCGGGCAATTCGGCTTCCGCCCCGAAATGTTGCGGCGGCGGCGTCACGCCGAGCGAATATTTTTCGCCGGGGCCGCTGGCGAATGATGGCGCGGGAGAATCGCCTTCCAATAAAATTGCCGGGACTTCAATTTTCTTCCTGCGGGTGTAAGTGCGGCGGACGAGGGTTTCGGCGGTGACTTCGGTTTTGGTTTCGTCGGATTTGGCATTTTTCAGCCTCAAAATGCTTTTTGCAGCACCGGCGATTCCTTCAAACAGGGATTTTTTTGTGGCGGCGCGTTTTGACTTCGGCGGCGCTGCGGCTTCGGCGACTGTCTCTTCCATCGGGATTTTTGCGGCGCGTTTTGTCCGCGCTGCACGCATGGGCGATTTCTTTATGGCTGGCATGGATGCTGGTTTTATTTTTAACCGCAAATCCCTTGTTAATCCCTAAATTCCTCTTTCAAGGGCATTGACCTCACTTTGCCACGCGCAACATAAGTCGTGAATAGAAACGGCGCAACAGAAATTTTCCGGGTGCTGTGAATAATTTTTATCCGAACATACTTGCCAGCGCCCGTAAATCAGTGTTTTTTATCCCTTGCTTTAGGCATGAACCAGAATGAATCCAATTGAATCCAACGGCGGCCGCAATTCATCCCCCATGATTTTCGTGGTGGATGACGAGTCCATGCTGCTTGACCTGGCGGCGGCGATCCTCCAGCCGCTGGGCTTCCAAGTGCGGACGTTCACCGATCCGCAGGCGGCCTTGACGGAATTTCCCGCCGCCAAGCCGGCGCTCGTCGTCACGGATTACGCGATGGGCCCGATGAACGGCATGGACTTGGTGCGCGAGTGCCGACGCATCAACCCGCGCCAGAAAATAATCCTCTTGAGCGGCACGGTGGATGAAAGCATTTACAACGGCGCAACGACCAAGCCGGATTTTTTCCTGGCCAAGCCGTATCAGGTCCGCGATTTCGTCGAGTCGGTGCAAAAACTCGCCGCCGTTTGAGGCGTTTTTTATCGCGCAAATTTGCTGGTCAAACCGCCGGACCGGGTGCTAATTGTTTCATTTATGTATAAATCAAATAAAGTTTTCTGGAGCGTCATCGCCGGACTGATTGCCTTAATCATCGCCGCCGTAATCGTCACCGCCCTGTTCCTCGACAAAATCGTGAAAAAAGGCGTGGAAACCGTCGGCCCGCAAATCACCAAAGTCTCCGTCACACTGGACGAAGTGCATCTCGGCGTCCTGACCGGCTCGGCCAAGGTCAAAAACCTCGTCATCGGCAATCCCGACGGTTACAAAACGCCAAACGCAATCAGCATCGGCCTGGCGGAAGTCGGCGTGGATCCTACTTCGATTTTTTCCGATAAAATTATCGTGCACACGATCCGCGTCGAATCGCCGGAAATCACTTTTGAAGGCGGACTCGGCGGCAACAACTTGAGCAAAATCATGGACAACGTGAACGGCGTTGCCAAAAGCGGCGGCCCGGCGCCCGCCAGCACGACGACGGGCAGCAAACCCGCCAGGAAAATTGAAGTGGACGATTTGCTGATCACCGGCGCAAAAGTCAACGGAACCCTGATCTTGTTTGGCGGCAAGGAAGTGCCTATTCCATCTTTGCAGTTGCCGGACATTCATCTCACTGATTTGGGCAAAGGCAGCGACGGATTGACCGCGACTGATTTGACGCGCGCAGTCTTGAGCGCGATCACCACCGCCACCATTAAAGTCGTCGGCAGCGACGCCACCGACATCGGCAAGGGCGCTGAAAACCTGGGCAAAGGCGGCGTCAACCAAATCAAAAACGGCCTCGGCGGTTTGCTGGGAAAATAAATTCCGCCGCAAACTTTCCCGCCGCGCCTGTGGAATTATGCAGTTAACAAACTTTCCGGGTAGGGCGCGTCACTCCGTGCGCGCCGACGGTTGCAAACCAACGCGTTCGGCGGGCAGAGGACTGCCCGTCCTACCAGTTTTGTCCCATTAGTTTGTCAACTGCATAA
>DASXED010000067.1:0-7576 GCA_036490295.1 Verrucomicrobiia bacterium
AATCCAAATTGGTCGAGTAGGCGTTGACGTTCGGCGTGTAATTCTCCGTCTTTTCTTTCTTGTCGTTGGTTGCCAGCCCAGCGTCCAAGTTGTGGATTTTCAGACCAATTCCATGGAACGTTACAGTCACCGTGTGTTGCTTTATATCGGACGAGTTCGTCATAGCGTGTTTTCCACGCCATATTTATACCTTCAGCAACTTCTTCACGGCTACCCCATGTAAAGCCCGCCGCATCCAGCTTTGCGATGCGGTCGTCAGAAAGCTTTCCACTGTTCCTGTCGGTTCGCATCCTGTTCACGAACTGCCCAAGCCCTGTTTTGTCCACAGGGATTTTACAATGTCCATTGGCAAGTTTGAAAGCCACAACTTCAGCTAGTCTTTTATCCCAACTGCCACGTTTCCTTTTCTCCCAAGTAAAATCAAGGGTCTTGAGCAAGCGCCCCTGCTCATCTGAAATCATTCCAGCCTTGTGCCGCTCACGTTGCGTAATAACCCAGTTGGCAAGTTTTGGGTTTGTTTTCCATTTTGAAGGAACTTCGCAATCTCCATGTTCGGCGTGATAGGTTTTTAATTGCTCATACATTTCCTGCCAGTTGACCTCGATTTTACCTCCGGTTTCCCACTGAAAACCTTCGGAATCTAGTTTGGCTTTTCGTTCGGGTTTAAGTTCTCCCGACGAATTTTGTTTGCGTTGGACGGATACCCATGACGAAAGTTTGCCCTGCTCGCCTTCAACCTGCTCGACGTCATAGTGACCATGTTGCTCCTTGAATCGTTTCAACTCCTCAAACCGCTCCGCCCACTTTTCTTCGCGTGCATCCCAGAGAAAGCCGAGTTTGTTGAGAAGAGTAATCTGCTCATCCGTCAATGCTGGTGATTTTCCATAAGGCTTGTCGCGCCGAATCCGCTGAATCCAAACCCAGCTTGCCAACTTTGAATTTGTATGCGTTCGCGGGACATGAGGGTTTCCATGCTCGCGAGCGTAGTTTTCGAGTTCGCGATACCACCTCATCCAAGTTTCTTGAGTTTTTTGAGTCTGAAAATCCCATACGAAACCAAGTTCTTCAAGCAGCCGAATTCTGTCAGGATAAAGCACGCCCCTGTTCTTATGTGTTCGTTGAGCACTTACCCAAGCGGCTAATGCAGAATCTTCCTCCCAGCCTTGCTCAACATTACAGTGACCGAACCGTTCGTTGAACGCCTTCAATTTTCCAAACCAAACATCCCATGATGCGTAGAGATTTTCTAAACAATGTGTCGCCACTGCGGTGCGGAGCGATTCCAACATCAAACGCGGACCTCCAAAATCAACGCGGTCGGCAAACCGGCTGTCGTCGAATCCTTTGCCCTGACCTTTTTGTTCGCCAATGGAGCGAATCAATTCGGCGAGGACTTCATCTTGTTCTTGGATCGAATGCAGAACATCCCAGACTTCATCAAACTGCGCACGACTTACGGCTGCTTCGATGGTTTCGCCAGCAGTCAATTCGACATACAGCGGCATCAAAATATAGCCGGTGGTTTTTCCCGGCGAGCGACGCATGGCGCGGCCAGCAGCCTGCACGATGTCCACGCGGCTGCGGCGTGGTGAAAGGAACGCAACCATATCCACGGCGGGAACGTCAACGCCTTCAGTGAGGCAGCGGGCATTTGATACGACGCCTTGTGTCGCCGCCCGGAAGTCGCGCATTTCACGCTCACGGCGCGCAGTCGGCATCGAACCGTTGACGTGAAAAGTTTTGAAGTCCGGCAGATGCGTGCGAATTCCTTCACTGCCATCAGCAACAAACGAGGCGGCTGATGCCACTGTTCTATGAAACGTGAAAACTTTGCTTACACCATATTTCTCAATCGCGTCGCACAGGGCAATTTGGTTAGCAACCTGCCGGGCGCGCACGGCGTCGCCGTTCACAAGCACTTCGCCATCATTCAAAAGTTCGTTCGTTACCATTTCGGAAGTGATGACGGAGATGATGACTTTGTAATTGCAGATGATTCCTCGACGAGCGGCTTCGGCAAAAGTCAGGCGGTAGGCTTGCAAACCATAAACCTCTGGGTTGTCCATGGAAAATAATAATCTAGCTTCGCCTTCGCGGTCGCGGTCGTGAGGATTGTAATGTCGTGGCGTGGCTGTCATGAACAGGCGTTTGCGGATGGAAATGTTTTGGTCGTCGAGGGCAAAGCCGAAGTTACGGCCTTCGCGTCCGGCTGTCTTATGAGCTTCATCGAACACCGCAAAATCAAACGCCTCGCCCGGCTTCATCGCCTCGTCAACGACGGACGCGGATTGATAGGTGGAGAAAATTATTTTCACGCCGGCAAAAGGCGCATCCAAAAAACTCCGCACATTCTTGGCGTCGGTGGAAACTTCAAAATCGAGGTCGGATTGTAGCGGGGCGAGCGCATCAATTCCGTCTTTCACCGTCGCGTCAGAGCAGACGCAAAGATAGGCGAGGTTCGGCAAATGAGTTTCGCGCAGCCATTCGTGCAGGGTCTGGCGCAGCAACGCGAGCGAAGGCAGCAAAACCAAAACACGTTTGGCTTCCAATCGTTCCATGACCCAAAGTGCCACGAGCGTTTTGCCTGTGCCGCAAGCCATGATTGCGGAAACGCGGTCGTGCGTTTGCAACGCGGGAAGCAAGGCGTCCAGTGCCTCGGTCTGGTGCGGTTGCGGCGATTTTTTCGGCGCGATGAAAGCGGCGTCGGCCAGCCATGCTTCCATCGCGCGGAAGTCACCGGCTTCCAAACGATCCAAGTCCGCGCCCCGGATGCAGAAGAATCCCTGGCGGTCGTTGAGAATATTATTAAATTCATCGCAGTTGGTAAGCAGAACACGGCTATGAATACGCGGGCTGTCAGCCAGAGCGATGAAGGTAGAGAGTTCGCGCAATGTCAGCGATGGTCGTCCGGTGCGGAATTTGACTTGGTAGGCGTTGAACTGGCCGAGTAAGGTTTGCAGCACGCCGTCCACGCCATTGTCCTTTTGCGTCAGGCTAAGATTTTTCAGGATGTCGAGCGGAACAGAACTGTGCGGCCAAACTTGCGCGGCGTCGTGTTTCCGTTGCGTGGCAAGATAGGCTTCAGCAAAAACTTCAAACGCATCGCCGCGAGTTTTTTTATCAGGCAACGCGGCAATCTTTTGTTCCAACTCTGCAAAGCTGGTCACGCCAGCGAACAAATGTCGCTGGACGAAGAAGGTCGCTTTGGGATGGCGAGCCGTTGCCATGCGAAAAGAGTATCAATTCATTTTGCGAAGAAAAGCTCCGCCACCCCTTCAGGGTGGAATAATTTTTTGGATGTTTTCCTAGGGTAGTTCGTTCCTCACAACCCTAGGCTAATTTCCGTTACGCCTTCAGCGTATTTGAATTCGCGGTAATTCGTGAAATTCGTGTCAAATCGCGCATGAAATTGGGTAAAATGCGTGTTTTTCAGGGTTTTTGACGTTTCAGCCCTCATTTTCCAAGCTTCGTTTGTTGCAACTGAAGCTTCAAATGCTTCATCCCAAGCTTCGTTTGTTCCATCTTAAACTTCGTTTGTCATTTCCCAAGCTTCGTTCATGGCATCCGAAGCTTCGTTTGTTCCATTCCAAGCTTCATTTGCTCCATTTGAAGTTTCGTTTGTCGCATCCCAAGCTTCGTTTGTGGCATCCGAAGCTTGGTTTGTTCCATCTGACGTTTCATTTATAGCGTCCCACTTGACAGATTTATTTTTGGTGCAAAGTTTAATCGAACCAGAACCCCACCGACGCGGCCGGATGACTACGCCAGCGGTTCAAATCTCAACTAACAGGCAATTATGAAAAATCATATATTGAGAGATTACAGCACAAAAACTGACGGACAGTTGGGCGACTTCGCATTGCATGTCGCCACCGACTTGACTGGCAATGCAAACTTCACCACGCCTCCGGTCACTCCGGCGGCATTAACAACACAGGCAACCGGCTTTAACACAGCTGTCTCCGCTTGTGTCAACGGGACGCCAGCGAACACGCTGACAAAAAACACGCTGCGGGCGGCGTTGGTTGCGACGCTTGACCAACTGGCAACGTATGTGGAACTCACGGCGAACAATGATCCTCAAAAAATCATTTCGTCGGGTTTCAACCTCGCCAGCACCACGCGCACAGCACAAGTGCCGGGCATGACCAGCATCATGTCGGTCACGAACGTGGCTTCGGGCAAACTCGGCCTTGAATTGGAAGTGGCCGACAATGCGTGGGCTTACGTCGTGGAATATACCGCGTTGCCGGGCGGCACGGTGAAAACTGCGACGTTCACGAATGCACACGATGTCACGTTGACGGGATTGGCCTCGGCAACGATGTATTCGATGCGGGTGCAGGTGATGGGTTCGGGCAATCAAACGACAGAGTGGAGCAACACGGTTCAGCAAATGGCGACGTGAGTTTTTGTGGACAGACATCAGAAAATTAAAATGTAAAGCCGGAGCGAGAAATTGTTCCGGCCTTTTTATTGCACCAAAATTGTTTGAAAATGTTATTGCAAGCCGGGTCGGGTCTGATAGTTTAACCGCTCCGTTTTTTGCGCCGTTTGCGGCAATTAAAATAAACGGCAAAAATAATTTAAGATGAAAGTCAGAGCATCGGTAAAAAAACTGTGTGAGCATTGCAAAGTCGTGAAGCGTCGCGGCGTCATTCGCGTCATTTGCTCGAACAAACGTCACAAGCAACGGCAAGGTTAAAAATTTATGGCACGCATCATTGGTGTTGAAGTTCCGCCGAACAAGCGCATAGACATTGCGCTGCGCTACATCTACGGCATCGGCCCCGTCAACGCGCTGGAAATTCTCGAGCGCGCGAACATTGATCCCGCGATCCGCGCGAAGGATTTGACCGAGGCGCAGCTTTCGCAAATCGTCCACGCGATCCAGGAAGGCAAATACGTCATCGAAGGCGATCTGCGCCGCGAACTCGGCATGAATTTGAAACGGTTGCAAGGCATCCGTTGCTATCGTGGCGTTCGCCATCAGCGCAGTTTGCCCGTGCGCGGCCAGCGCACGCAGACGAACGCGCGCACGCGCAAAGGCCCGCGCAAGACGGTCGGCGTGCAGCGTAATCCGAATGCCAAAGCCGGCATCACCTGATTCGCTTTTGATTTAAGAATTTCGATTTACTATTTATGGCCGAAGAACCCAAAAAGAAATCCGCTCCGAAGAAAGAAGCGAAGCCGGAAGCTGCTGAAAAGTCAGCGCAAGAAAAGCCGGGCAAAAAAGCTGCCGCGACTGCGGCGGTTGAAACTGCGCCGCTCGCGGAAACTCCGGTTGTCGCCGCGCCGACTGCCGCCGAACTTTTGGGCGAAGACGCGAATGCCAAGAAAATTGTCAAGGCCAAGCACGCGAAAAATGTCGCGTCGGGCGTCGCAAACATTCTCGCCACTTTCAACAACACGCAGGTCACGATCACCGACATGCAGGGAAATCTCATCGGCTGGTCGAGCGCCGGTCGCGTCGGTTTCAAAGGCTCGCGCAAAAGCACGGCTTACGCCGCGCAGCAGGTCGCGCAGGACGCCGCGCGTCAGGCGATGGCTCACGGCATGAAGGAAGTCGAAATCCGCGTCAAAGGTCCTGGCTCGGGTCGTGAATCCGCGATTCGCGCGCTCCAAGCAATCGGCTTGGAAATCAGCACGATCAAAGACGTGACGCCGATTCCGCACAACGGCTGCCGCCCGCGCAAAAAACGCCGCGTCTAAAAACTTTTCACTTATCACCCGATACTAATTTTATGGCTCGTTACACAGGTCCTCGCGTTCGCATCAGCCGCCGGTTCGGTCTGCCGATTTTCGGCCCGTCGAAATATCTTGAACGCCGCAATTACGGCCCGGGCGTCCACGGCCCGAAGTCGCGCCGCAAGCACACCGATTACGGTCTCGGCCTGATCGAGAAGCAGAAGTTCCGCTATTTCTACGGCCTGATGGAAAAGCAGTTTCGCGGCGTTTATGAAAAAGCGTTGCGCCGTCGCGGTGTCACCGGCGAACAGATGTTGCAGATTTTGGAGACGCGCCTCGACAACGTCGTTTATCACCTCGGCCTCGCGAACACCCGCGCCGCCGCGCGCCAGATGGTTTGCCACGGCCACATCACGGTCAACGGCCGCAAGGTCGGCATCCCGTCGTTCGCGTTGAAAGTGAACCAAGTGATCGAAGTGAAAAATCACAACGTGTCGCGCCAACTGGCGACGAAAAATTTGGAAGCCGCCGTCAGCCGCGCAGTGCCGGATTGGTTGTCGTTCAACAAAGAGGAATTCAAAGGCACGGTTCAGCGGATTCCGACGCGCGAAGAAATCCAGCCGATCGCCAACGAACAGGCCGTCGTAGAATTTTATTCCCGATAAACCATAAACAGAAAAACAATTATACGGGTTTCTCCGGCACGGGAATAAAGCAGCCGGAAAGATCAGATTAAAATTGTTGAAAGGAAAATATGCCAGTCAGACTCGGACGTTTCGAAATGCCCAAGCGGTTGCAGAAGGAAGAATCCACCGCCACGGACACATACACAAAATTTATCGCCGACCCGTTTGAAACCGGTTACGGCCATACCATCGGCAATTCACTCCGCCGCGTGCTGCTCTCGTCGCTCGAAGGCGCGGCCATCACGTCGCTGAAAGTGGACGGCGCGATGCACGAATTCGCCACGATTGAAGGCGTCGTCGAGGACGTGACCGACATCGTTTTGAATTTGAAGAAAGTCAAATTCAAGGCGCACACCCGCGACGAACAGGTTTTATTGTTGTCCGTAAATAAAGAAGGTGCTGTGACCGCCGCCGATATTCAGGTGAATCAGAATGTCGAACTGGTGAATCCCACGCAGCACATTTGCACGCTCGACAAGAAGAAAAAATTTGAGATGGAACTGACCGTGAAAATCGGACGCGGTTTTTGCCCGAGCGACGAAAATAAAAAGCCCGGCCAGGCCATCGGCGTCGTGGCGATTGACTCGCTGTTTTCGCCGGTCACGCGCGTGCGTTACTCGGTTGAGGCTGCGCGCGTCGGCAACCGCACGGATTACGACAAGTTGATTTTGGAAGTCTGGACGGACGGGCGCATCACGCCCGACGACGCGCTCACGCAGTCGTCCGTCGTCCTTCAGAAGCACCTCGACGTTTTTGCGCTTTACGACAAGAACGCGATCGAGTTCGAGGAAGCCGCCGACAAGCAGGACGACGAGAAGATGAAGTTGAAGAAATTGCTCAACATGAGCGTCAACGAAATCGAGTTGAGCGTCCGCGCGGCGAACTGCCTGAACAACGCGAACATCACGACCGTCGGCCAGCTCGCCTTGAAGAGCGAGCAGGAAATGCTCAAGTATCGCAACTTCGGCAAAAAATCTCTGAACGAGATCAAGGACAAGCTGACCATGCTCGGCCTGTCGCTCGGAATGAATTTCGAGCCGGGCTTGATTGACACCACGGTCAAGGAAGAACCGGCGGCGGAATAGGAATTTTATGCGTCATCTTAAACGAACGGCCAAACTGGGGCGCACGTCCGAGCATCGCAACGCGATGCTGGCGAACCTCGTTTGCAGCCTCATCAAGCATCGCCGCGTGACGACGAC
>DASXED010000093.1:0-15237 GCA_036490295.1 Verrucomicrobiia bacterium
GCCGACTCAACAAAGTTGCGGCGGCCATCGCGCCGGACGATTTCAACATTTGCGACATCGCGCGAAGGTTAAAGTCCAGAGCCTTAAGTCCAAAGTCCAAAGTTCACCCGCAATTTGATTTTGCCGCAAAAGAACGCAAAGAACGCATAAAACTGTTTCCCTTTGCGATCTCTGCGCTCTTTTGTGGCTAATTCTGTTTTCCAATCTGCCGTTTCATTTGTAATCTTCGCCCGTGAACATTTATGAAGAACTGCAATGGCGCGGCTTGATTGCCGATTGCACCAGTTCTGAAAACACAGACATTTTGGTCGAAGGTGGAAAAGTTTCGAACAATGCTCCGGGGCTTTGGCACCGTAAAAACATAACGCTTTACTGCGGCTTTGACCCGACGGCAGACAGTTTGCACGTCGGCAATCTCGTGCCGCTGCTCGCGCTGCGGAGGTTTCAATTGCTCGGCCACAATCCAATTGCTGTTGCAGGCGGCGCGACCGGCTCAATTGGCGATCCGAGCGGGAAAACTCAAGAACGGCAATTACTCACGAAGGAAATTCTCGACCACAACATCGCCAGCGTGAAAATCCAACTGGCGAAACTATTGGAATTTGATGGAGCAAAAACTCCGAACAATAATCCAGCGCGGCTTGTGGACAACGCTTCATGGATTCAGAATATTTCATTCCTCGATTTTCTGCGCGACATCGGAAAACATTTTTCCGTCAACCAGATGGTCGCCAAGGAATCCGTCCGCGCGCGCATGGAAGACCGCGAGACCGGCATCAGCTATACCGAGTTCAGTTATATGCTGTTGCAGGCTTTTGATTTCATGGTTCTGGCGCGCGACCAGAATTGCGAGCTGCAAATCGGCGGCAGTGACCAGTGGGGAAACATCACGGCGGGAATTGATTTGTGCCGGAAAAAACTGGGCAGACAAGTTTTCGGTCTGACGCTTCCGCTCATCACGAACGCCGACGGGACAAAATTTGGAAAAACCGAGGCGGGCGCAATCTGGCTCGACCCAAAACGCACGAGTGTTTATCGCTTCTACCAATTTTGGATCAATACGGACGACCGCGACGTGATTCGCTATTTGAAATACTTTACGTTTCTGTCGAAGGAAGAAATTGAGTCGCTCGAAAAAAAGCACGCCGAAAATCCCGGCGCGCGCGAAGCTCATAAAACGTTGGCGAAAGCTGGGACCGATTTAATTCATGGCGAACAGGCGAGAAAACAAGCAGAAATAGCAAGCACGGTTTTGTTCGGAGGCCGTCTTGAAGGTATCGAAGAAAATACTTTCAATGAATTATTAAAGACAGATGATTTTGGTGAGAAACCTATAACAGCTCATGGTGTTTTGATTAAAAAAGTTTCCGGCGAAATCCCGAGAGTCTTTTTGCCTTATGCCCAATTTGAAACTCATAGTTCCCTCATTGACATGCTCATTCACGCCGGACTTTG
Source organism: Verrucomicrobiia bacterium (assembly GCA_036490295.1). Lineage (GTDB taxonomy): Bacteria > Verrucomicrobiota > Verrucomicrobiia > Limisphaerales > UBA11358 > UBA11358. The sequence continues at coordinate 1,456 of DASXED010000093.1, forward strand.
CAATTCTAAAGGACAAGCCAGAAAAGACATTGAAGGCGGTGGTATTTACATAAATAATAATCGCGAATCAAACTTTCAACGGACTGTTACACTTCGCGATCTGGATTTACTTTTCGGCAAACACATTCTGCTCCGCAAAGGGAAAAAAAATTATGTCGTCGTCACGGCAAAATAGAATTAGTTCTGCGTCTCCGCATCGCTGCGGTTAAATCATTTCGCAGATTTTCCGCGCGCATTTTTCCGGCGATTCATCCGGCTTCAATTCAATCCAGTCCGCGTCAAGCTGGCGGCGGAACCACGTCAACTGCCGCTTTGCAAACTGCCGCGTGCGGCTTTTCACCAGTTCAATTGTTTCCGCCAGCGGGCGTTCGCCGCGCAAATGTTCCGCCACCTGCCGGTAGCCGATGGCCTGCATCGCGGTTTTGTTTTGCTCAAGGCCGCGCGTGAGCAATTCGCGCGTCTCGTCCACCAGCCCGCGTGCAAACATCGCATCCACGCGGGCGTTGATGCGCGCGTGCAAATCGCCAGCCTGCCGCGAAAACGCGAAAAACCTTTCTGGCTTCTGGCTTCTGGCTTCTGGCTTCCACTCGGCTCTTTGTTCGGAAAACTTTTTGCCCGTCAACCGGATCACTTCCACCGCGCGGATGACGCGGCGCGGATTTTGTTTGTCAATTTTCTCGTAAGCCGCCGGGTCGCGTTCGCGCAATTCGCCCAACAGCGTTTCAAACGGCGCGGCTTCCAATTCGGCGCGCAATTCTGGATTCGTGGCGGGCGCTTCGCCGAGTCCGCTCAAATAAGCTTTGAAATAGAGCCCCGTGCCGCCGCAGAAAACCGGAATTTTATTTCGCGACTGGATTTCCGCGACCGCTTTTTCCGCGAGCCGGATGAATTGCGCGGCGTCAAAATTTTCCGTCAAATCGCAAATGTCAATGAGGTGGTGCGGAATTTTTCCCCTTTCCGCCGCGCCCGGTTTTGCCGTGCCAATGTCGAGCCCGCGATAAACCTGCATGGAATCTGCGGAAATGATTTCGCCGCCGATTTGTTCCGCGAGCAAAAGCGCAATTTCAGATTTTCCAACCGCCGTCGGCCCGGAAATGAAAACCGGAGTTGAGACAGAATTTACAGAATTCACAAAATTAAAAAATCAGCGGCGAAAGATTTTCTGTTTTTCAATTCCACAGTTCCAATTCTGTCCATTCTGTTAATTCTGTCAAAAACCAGTTTCATTTTGGCTGCGCGCCACGACGCGACAGAATCGCCGCGAGCGCGAGGCCGGCGACAAAAATCGGCACGCCGATCCATTGCGCGGGCGTGAGGCCGAGATGGTAATGAAGGCCGGTGTAATCGCCGCGAAAATATTCGACAAACGAGCGCGTGACGGCGTAGCAAAGCAGATAGGTCGCGAAAATCTGGCCGTCGAATTTTTTGCGGCGGAACAGCCACGCGAGGAAAATGTAAAGCGCCAGGTTCAAAAGTCCGTCGTAAATTTCCGTCGGATGAACCGGAAATGACGGGTCGTTCGCGCCGACGAGCCTTCCCTGAAACATGGTTCTTTCCTGAAATTGCTGGCTCCATGCGTAGGAGCCGTTTGGAAACTGGATTGCCCACGGCAAGCTGGTCGGGCGTCCGTAACAGCAGCCGTTGAGCAGGCAGCCCGCGCGCCCGAAAAAACTTCCCAGGGCGACGCTCGGCGCAAGCACGTCGGCGGTTTTCCAAAACGGCATTTTTTTCCAGCGGATGTAAATGGCTCCGGCGGTAATTGCCCCGATCAATCCGCCGTAATAAACGAGTCCGCCGTGCTGGATCATGAAAATTTCCGAAAGCGGCTGGCCGGCAAATTCTTCCTTCCAATACGTCGTCACATAAACGATGCGCGCGCCGAGAATCCCGCCGACCATGAGCCAGAGTGTGACGTCGGCAATTCTTTCGCCGGAAATTTTTTCGCGGCGCGCGCGCAGCGTCGCCGTCCAAAGTCCGGCCAGAAACGCCAGCGCGATCATCACGCCATACCAGTGGATCGTGAGCTTGCCAATGTGGATTGCAATCGGATGCACGGCGGGAAATTAAGCTGTGCCGCGGCAAATGGCGAATTTGAAATTCACCATTCAGTCGCGGTTGGTGGCAACCGCCGGCGGAACGGCGGGCGGCAAGGGCGGCGCGACAAACCCCGGCGGCAGCGGCGGCCATTCGGGCACGTGCGTCACCAGATCGCGCCACGCCTGCCGGTTGGCGGGCGACATTTGCGCCCAGCGTTCCGCGCTTTTCAAAAACTCCTCTTTTTCCGGCACGCTCATGCCGGCGAATTTTGCAAACGCATTGACGCATTCGGCGCGCTGTTCCGGCGGCAGTTTGTCAAAGGCTTGCAGGGTTTTTTCCATCTGCCGCCGTTCGGCGTCGGACAGGGTATTGAGCGTTTTTTGTTTTTCATCCGGCGTGAGTTCAAAAAAATGGTCGAACTGCGCGGTGACTTGCCGGCGCTGATTTTCCGAAAGCGCGTCCCAGTGCGCCTGCTCGTCGTCGCTCAACGCCGGATGGCCGGCGGCGTCGGGCATCGCCAGCGCGGGTTTCCTCGGGTCAATCTGCGCGAAATAGGCCAGCGTGCGCTCGTTCTCCAGAAATTCATCCTTCAACGGCGGCGGCAAAATGCTCCATTCCTCAAGCCGGTCTTTGAGCAGCTCGCGAAGATCGTCCGGCACCTGCGCCAGCCGCACAGCGCGGTCCGCCGGCGGTTCGCGCAGCAGCGGCTCCAGATACCAGCGCAATTCCGTCGCGCGCAGCCGCAACTCACGCTCGTCCGGGTCGAGCGCCTCGTATTCGGCAACCTTGGCGAGGATGCGCTGGCGGACTTCCACCGGCTTGTTGGTAAGAAATTTTTCACGCTCCTCCTCCGGCATGGCGAGCAACTGCCGGAAAAAATCCACCGGCGAACGCGATGGCCGCAGGTTCACCGCAGCGGAAGAATTTTTTTCCGGTGGAGAAGAATTTGTGGCCGTCTGCGCCGCGACGGAAAAAACGGCGAGTTGCGCCGCGACGAAAACCGCCGCCGCCCGGCAACGCGCCTGACACGGACGGTTCATTTCATTTCGGAGGCGAGCGCCAGCAGTTCCTCGTCCGCGCGCGCGGGCTGGCTCATGCGCCGGATCGCGTCGAAATTTTTCAGCGCGTCCACGCTCGGCATCGGCGTCCCCGCCACGAGCGCGACGTCCTTGGCGACGGCTGCGCGATGCGCGTTGAGTTCGTGTTGTTGAAGCGTCAGTCCTGCAAATAAAATCGCGGCGGTGGCGACGGCTGCGCGCGGCAAAAATGCGCGCCAGTTCAAAATGAAGTTCCACTTGCGCGCGCGGCGCGATTCTTCCAAGTCAATCCTCTGCATCACGCGCGCCGTGAAATTCGACGCGACCGGCGCGTCGGGCAGCCGCGAAAGCATTTCATGCAATTCATTCTGGAGCGGATCTTTTTTCATTGTCGTTTCAATTAAAAACCGGCGCGCAATTAAAGTTGCACGGAAAACTCGCTCGCCGCCGCCCCCGGTTTCAGCTTATCCTGCCGGCGCAAAATGACCGTTCCCGTTTCAATGAACCGCGCGCGATTTCTCGACGCCTGCCATTGCCGCGCCGTTGACCGCCCGCCGGTCTGGCTCATGCGGCAGGCCGGGCGCGCGCTGCCGGAATATCGCAAGCTCAAGGAAAAATACACTTTCCTGCAACTCGTCCAGACGCCGGAACTCGCCGCCGAAGTCACGTTGCAGCCGGTTCGCCGTTTTGATTTCGACGCCGCGATTCTCTTCAGCGACATTCTTGTCGCCGCCGAGGGCCTGGGGCAAGGCTACAAATTCCGCGACGGCGGCGGCATCCAGATGGACTTCGTCTTGCGAACGGCGGACGATGTGAAAAAACTCGACGTGAACGCGCTGCCGGGAAAATTAAATTACATTCCGCGCGCGTTGCAATCCGTCAAAAAATCCCTCGGCGAAAAAACCGCGCTCATCGGTTTCGCCGGTTCGCCGTGGACGATTGCCAATTTCATGCTCGAAGGCGGCAGCGCGAAGGAATTTACGAAGGCGAAAATGCTTTTTGATTCCGACAAAAAAACTTTTTCCGCGCTGATGGAAAAACTGGCCGAAGCAGTCGCAAAACTGTTGCAGATGCAAATTGACGCGGGTGCGGACGCCGTGCAAATCTTCGACAGCCTCGCCGGATTGCTGCCGCCGGAAAATTTTCAGGAAGCCTCGGCGCGCTGGACGAAACAAATCATTTCACAATTGAACCCGCGCGTTCCGGTCATTGTTTTTGCGCGCGGCCAAAATTCAAACTGGCAAACGCTGATTGAAACCGGCGCGAACATTTTGGGAATTGATTCGTCAGTGAAACTGGCGGACGTTCGCAAAATTTTACCGGCGGATATTGGCGTTCAAGGAAATCTTGAGCCGGCTTTGCTGACGACGACGCCCGCGCAAGTTGCGGCGGAAACAAACCGGATTCTGTCCGAAATGCGCGGAGCAAGCGGACACATCTTTAATCTCGGCCACGGCGTTCCGCCGGAAGCGAAATTGGAAAACATTTCCGCTCTGGTTGAAACCGTAAAAAATTTCAAATGAAAATAATTTTTATAGCAGCGAACGTAAGTTCGCTCATTTCATTTGCCAAAAATCAGAGCCGACTCATGTCGGCTGCTACAATTTATTTTGAATGAGCGCGTTGAACGTCAATCTGGATTTGGTGAAAAAATACAACGTGGCCGGACCGCGTTACACGAGCTATCCGCCAGCGACGAAATTCACGGATCAAATTTCTTTTTCGCAACTTGCCGAAAAAATTTCCGCGAACAACCAGACCGAGCGCGATCTTTCGATTTATTTTCACATTCCGTTTTGCGAAACGCTCTGCTGGTTTTGCGGCTGCACGACGGTCATCACAAAAAATCACGGCGAAGGAAAACCGTATCTGGATTATCTCGAACGCGAAGTCGCGCAAATGGCAAAATTGCTGAATCCAAAACGCCGGCTCGTCCAACTGCATTGGGGCGGCGGCTCGCCGACATTTTTGCAGCCGGACGAAATCCGCAAGCTCGGCGGCATCATCCGCAAATATTTTAAGTTCGCCGACAACATTGAAGCCGGAGTTGAAATTGACCCGCGCCGGCTCACGCGCGAGCACATCGTCGCGCTGCGCGAGATCGGTTTCAACCGCGCGTCGCTCGGCGTTCAGGATTTTGAGCCGAAAGTGCAGGAAGCGATTCATCGCATCCAGCCGCGCGATTTGACGCAGCAGACGTTGGACTGGGCGCGCGAACTCGGCTTTGGCTCGGTCAATTTCGATTTGATTTACGGCCTGCCGCATCAGACCGCCGAATCGTTCAATCGCACGCTCGACGCCGTTTTGGAAATGTCGCCCGACCGGCTCGCGGTTTTCAGTTACGCGCACGTTCCGTGGATCAAGCCCGCGCAAAAAATTCTGGAGCAAAAAGTTTTGCCGACGCCGGAGGTGAAATTGCAGTTGCTGAAAAACGTCATCGAGCGGCTGACGGAAAATAACCGCTACATTTATATCGGCATGGATCATTTTGCCAAACCGGCAGACGAATTGGTCGTGGCGCAGCGCAACAAAACCTTGCAGCGAAATTTTCAGGGCTACAGCACGCGCGGCAACGCGGACATTTATTCCTTCGGCATGAGCGCGATCTCGCAGATTCCCGACGCGTATTGGCAGAACGAAAAGGAACTGCCGGATTATTATTCCGCGCTGGACAAAAAAGAATTTCCGTTCGCGCGCGGCTATTTTTTGACGGACGACGACAAAATCCGCCGCGAAACCATCATGCGCGTGATGTGCGATTTGTCGCTGGACTTCGCCGTGATGTCGCAAAAACTTGGCGTCAACTTCACGGAACATTTTTCAAATGAACTTGCCGCGCTTAAAATTTTTGCGGACGACGGCTTGATTCGTTTTTCAACCGATGGCTTGAAAATCACTGACGCAGGCCGTTTGTTCATCCGCAACATTGCGATGTGCTTCGACAACACGCTCGCACCGTCGGGCGAACGGAAACATTCGCGGACGATTTGAAAATAAAAATCCGCCGCAATCATTCGACTGCGGCGGACGAAAACAAGAGTTGCTTCAATAAACCGTGCCCATCGGCGACGGAGAATTTGTTCCGGCGCTTTGCGTTCCGTTGACTTTATTCTGGAGTTCCTGCGCCATTTGATAATGGTCGCGGAGCGTCGGCAGCGTTTTTTTAGCGAATTTTTTCAGGTCTTTGTCCGTCAAATTCGCCGAGCCGTTCTCGAACAATCCGACGGCCGCCGTGTGGTCTTTCACCGCTTCTTGCGCATAGGCTTGATCAAATTCCGCTCCCGAAAGCGATTCCAAATGCTGCGCCGCGAGTTGTTCCGCGAGCAATTGCGCTTCGGGCGTCTGTGGCTGCGCCATCAATGCCGTGTCGGGCTTTTCATTTTCCGGCGGCGTCACCGTCACATAAAAGGAATTTGTGTCGGGCAGGTTCAATCCCTCGGCCTGCGCGATTTTCGTCAGCTTTTTGTTTGCGGCGGAATGGTCGCGCACCATGCGTTTGGCGAATTTTTTCACGTCGGCGTTCCGCGAATTTTGCTCCGCGAATTCTCCCAGGCGAACTTCCTTGAGGCCGGCCACCGCCGCGTTCCATGTGAAATCCTGCGGCGTGACTGGCTGCTGCGATTGATTCGTCAAGGCGTCATCGGCGAACGCTGCGGTTGCGGCGATGGAAATGCCCAGCACCAAAATGACTTTTAATGTCGGTTTCATAAATTTTTTAATTTGCACAACTTGGTTACATTTTAGCGGAAAATATGCCACGCAAATAATCCGGCATTTTCAAGCTGGAAAATGGAAACTCCTGCCGCCTTTGATGCGAAATGCAACAGTCTCAATGGAAATCGTGCGCTTTGCAGGCAACGTCTCATTTATTTCTGCGTGGCAAGCGGCGTTCAACTGTGGTTAAACTTTTCCCGCAATGGAATACGAAGCTGTCATCGGACTGGAAACTCACGTCCAGCTAAAAACCAAATCCAAGATGTGGTGCGGTTGCGCGAACCAATACGGTTCAGACCCGAACACCAACGTCTGTCCTGTCTGCCTCGGCCTGCCCGGTGTGTTGCCCGTGCCGAATGACGAGGCGCTGCGGCTAACAGTGCTGACAGGTTATCTGCTCAATTGCGAAATCCCGCGCTTCGCCAAGTTCGACCGCAAAAGTTATTTCTACCCCGACGCGCCGAAAAATTACCAGCTCACGCAATACGACAAACCTTCGACGGCGAACGGCTTCGTGGATTTTGAATTCAATAGTGGGGCAGGCTTCCAGCCTGTCGGCAGGCTGGAAGCCTGCCCCACTATGGCTCGCGTCCGCATCACTCGCGCGCATTTGGAAGAAGACGTCGGCAAAAGTTTTCATTTTGAGCGCAACAGCGGCGTGGATTTCAACCGCGCCGGAGTGCCGCTCATGGAAATCGTTTCCGAGCCGGACATCACGAGCGCCGACATGGCTTATGCTTATTTGAACGCGCTTGTTGAAACGCTTTACGCAGGAGGTGAAAACAAGCGTGTGAGCGATTGTGACATGGAAAAAGGCATGGTGCGCTGCGACGTGAACATTTCCATGCGTCCCGTCGGTTCCAAAGAACTCGGCGCGAAGATTGAAATTAAAAACATGAACAGTTTTTCCGGCGTGCGTCGTGCGGCGGAATATGAGATTGCACGCCAGATCGAAGTTTTGAAAAGCGGCGGAAAATTGATCCAATCCACGCGTCGCTGGGATGACGAAGCGGGCATCACCGACGAAATGCGCACGAAAGAACACGCGCACGACTATCGTTATTTTCCCGATCCTGATTTGATGCCGCTTGCGCCGACTGATGCTTGGCTTGCGGAAGTCAAAGCAGTTGCCGATGAAATAAGACCGTGCATACCTTTCAACGCCAAACGCCAAATTTGGGATTTCTATGGAGCTAACGCACCACGACCTCCGAAATTTCCTTTGAGCGCTTATGACTCTGGGGCGCTTGCTGCTCACCCACCATCTGCATCATTATTTCTTCAAGAGGTGAGTTACAACCATTCGTATTATTTGGATTATGCAAAGCCAATTGCTAATTTGATTCTTAATAACCTCAAGTCAGAATACTTGGCATCGGGTATTGCTCCCGGTCAGTTGGATAGCTCAAATTTTCTCGTCCCGCCATCCGGTGTTGCCCAAATTGCGTCAGCTTCTGCCGAAAAGAAAATTAGCAATGTCACGGTTCAAAAAATGATTCACGAACTTGTAGTCAACAAAAACCTCACGGCGGAGGATGTTAAGCGAACTATTGCAAAAGAGAGTTCTGAACAAGTCAGCGACACCGGTGCGATTGAAAAATTCTGCGATGAAGCGATTGCCGCCAATCCAAATCCCGTCGCTGATTACAAGGCCGGCAAAGTTGCCGCGCTTAATTCGCTCAAAGGACAGGTGATGAAACTTTCCAAAGGCAAAGCCAATCCCGCGCTCGTCGGCGAAATTCTGGAGCGGAAGCTGAAAAGTTGAACCGCTAATTTCCGCTAATCTTCGCTGATAAATTTTGAATTAGCGTTTATTAGCGCGGATTAGCGGTTCAATAAAAATCCGTGTTCGTCGTGCCTTGATAATAAATTTGCCTGCCGTTGGCGCGCTGCAATTCCACGGCGTAGCACTGGTTCGCGCCGCTCATGTTGCTGCGGAAGATGAGCCATTTCATGTCGGGCGAAAACATCGCGTTCGGTTCCAGCGCGTAATCGTGCCTGCTCATGTTGACCAGCCGCTCGGAACGGAACGCGCCGGCCTGGATCAAGTTGGTCGAGTTGATGGTGTCAGCGGATTTGTCTATGTTCATTTCGGGGTGAAAAAGATTAAGCCATTTGCCATCGGGCGCGTGGGCGACCATCTTGTCGTCGCCGCCGTCGCTGGAAAACAATTTTCCATCCGGTGAGACGTTGAAGTGGACGCCCCATTCGTTGCGCTGCAAATGATACCAAGTCCGTTTGCCGTCCGCGACTTCGTAGCCCGCGACCCAGAAATCTTCGCCGCGCGGCGTTTGCAAATCATACCAAATGGTTTTTCCGTCGGCGCTCCAAAATTCGTGCCCGGCGATTTCCATCGCCATCGTGCGTTGATGGATGAGTTTCATGTCCGAGCCGTCGGTGCGGATGGTCCAGATGCGGTCAACCTTGTGCCACGCGCCTTCGTGACAAAACATGAGCAGCGTCGGGTCGGTCGGCGAAAATTGCAAGTGGTTCAGCCAGTCGGTGCAGCGGTCGCAGGTTTTTTTCTCGCCGGTCGCGATGTTGTAGAAGAAAAGTTCCATCGGATAATGCGCGGCGAGGCGTTCCGTCATCATCTGGCCTTTTCTACCGCGTTGCGCGTCGGCGTTTTGAACGTCCGTCAAACGATTCTCGCCACCGGCAAAATATTCGCGATTCGTCACGGTGTTCTCGGTGATGGTGCCGCCGAGCAGTGTTTCGTCGGCGTTGACCGTCGCGACGGTTTCGCCGCGCGCGAGCGTCAAGATTTCACGAGTGACCTTCGTCTTCGGATCAGTCGCGCAGACGACGCGGTTGGTTTCGCCGTTTTCGATTTTTCTTCTGACGTAATAAATCTGCCCGGTCTTGTGGCCGACCATGATGACGTTGACGCGGCCCTCGATAATTTTTTCAACCGCGTGCGTCTGAAGATTGATCATCGAAATTCCGCTGGGCGTGGTGATGACCATCCGCTGGCCGTCGGGCGTGAACGGATTCAAATTAAAATAAAGGCTCTCACTGCCCGGCTCGGTCGAAAGTTGCACGACGCGATGGCCGGTGTCGGCGTCAATCCAATCTTTTGCTTGCTGCGTGGTGGAAGTTGTTTTGCATCCCGCTAGAAAAATTGCGAGCAACAACGGCGCGAATTTTTGCAGGCGTGATTTGAAAATGAATTGGAATAATTGGGCTGGCAATTTTATGGCGTTCATAAGTGTGTGATTTTGATTCTCTGACTTTCGAGGCATGAAAGCAACCAGACGATTAAAATGATTTTTGGTTTCAAAAACCTTTGTGTCTTTGTATCTTGGTGGTTTAATTTCTCTGAATGTTTTCGACCGAAATCAAATCCGTCCATTTCACCGGCATCGGCGGCACGGGCATGGCCGCCGCCGCCGCCGCGATGCAGGAAAAAAGTTTTCTCGTCACCGGTTCGGATCAAAATGTTTATCCGCCGATGTCCACGTTCCTCGCCGAGAAAAAAATCGCGGTGATGAACGGTTACGACGAAAAAAATCTCGCACACAAGCCCGACCTCGTCGTTATCGGCAATGCCATTTCGCGCGGCAATCCCGAAGCTGAATTTGTGCTCGACCACAAATTGCGTTATTGCTCGCTGCCGGAATTGCTGAAGGAATTTTTTATCTGCGGCAAGCGCTCGATTGTTGTTTCAGGAACGCACGGCAAGACGACGACAACTTCATTGCTGGCGTGGGTTTTTGAACATAGCGGATTGAACCCGAGTTTTTTCATCGGCGGCATCCCGACGAATCTCGCCCAAGGCGCGCGCTTCACGGACAGCGAATGGTTCATCATCGAGGGCGACGAATACGACACCGCGTTCTTCGACAAGCGCAGCAAGTTCATCCACTACCAGTCGGAAGTCGCCATCGTCAACAACCTGGAATTCGACCACGCCGATATTTTTGAAAATCTCGACGCAATCAAAAAATCCTTCTCGCATTTCATCCGGCTGATTCCGCGAAACGGTTTGCTGCTCGGCAACGGCGATGAAATCAATCTCGCTGAATTGCTCAATGTCACGCATTGCCCGGTGAAAAAATTCGGCCTCGGTGAAAATAATTCCGTCCAAGCCTTCAACGTGAAACTCGCGCCGACGGCGAGCGAATTTGAAATTCCCAGTTTCAAATTCCACATCAACCTCGTGGGCGAATTGAATGTCCGCAACGCGCTCGCCGTTGTCGCGTGCGCGAAACATTGCGGCTTGTCCAACAAACAAATCCAGTCCGCGTTCGACACGTTCAAAGGCATCAAGCGGCGCATGGAAGTGCGCGGCATCGCGGGCGGCGTGACGTTGATTGACGACTTCGGCCATCATCCGACCGCCATCCGCGAGACGCTGCGCGCGTTGCGCATCAAATATCCGCGCGAAAAAATCTGGGCGATTTTTGAGCCGCGCTCGAACACCACGCGCCGGAATGTTTTCCAGACCGAACTCGCCGAATCTTTTGCCGACGCCAACGCCGTCGTGGTTTCCGAAGTTGCGTGGCTTGAACAAATCGCCGCAGAAGAAAGATTGAATCCAGAAAAATTGATGCAGGATTTGAAAACTCTTGGCAAGGACGCGGCGTATTTGCCGGACGTGGATTCCATTGTCGCGCACGTCGGCAAAGGCGCGCAGGGCGGCGACATTGTGTGCGTTTTCAGCAACGGCGGTTTCGGCGGGATTCACGGAAAATTGCTTGATCGGCTGGGACGGTGATAAATAAATCGCACAGCTTTCACGCTTGACGATGGCGTGCTGCCGTTTGTTAATTGTGCAGTCATGACGGACAATGCAAACCAAACCAGAGTTTTTATTTCCATGAAAAAATTTTCCAACCTCATTTTAGTCGCGGCGATTGCGACAACCGCGCTGATCGGATTTGGCTGCGCTTCAACTTCAACCACGGCGTCCGCGCCCGCGCCTGCCGCACAGACAACCACGCAACCGGCAAACACGATGGCTCTGAACTACCAGTGGTTCAATTCGAACACAACGGTGACGGCAGTGCAAACGACACCCGCAAACGCGTCGGTGCTTACAATCCCGCAAACACCGGGCGCGGCAACCAAACCTACACTCAAATTCGTCAAGGTGGACAGCGAAGAAACTGCGGGCGAGGACGGCAAAGGCGCAAACGCCGTTGACGGCGACCCCGCCACACTCTGGCACACGCAATGGCAGGATACAAATCCGCCATGCCCGCACGAAATCACCATCGAACTTGTGCCGCCCGCGACCATCAAGGGTTTCACTTATCTGCCGCGACAGGACGACAGCGACCACGGCATGATCAAAGATTATGAATTTTATGTCAGCGACGACGGTGATGATTTTGGCCAGCCGGTCAGCAAGGGAACTTTTGAAAACAGCAAGGACTTGAAAACCGTGACCTTCGACGCGAGGAAATGCCGCTTCATCAAGCTCAAGGCGCTCTCCGAAGTCAACGACGCGGAATGGACTTCTGCGGCGGAAATCGGAGTTGTTCCGGTTGAATGATTGGCGCGCGGTGTTCACGCCGCTTAAGCGTGGAAATCGCAAGCAGGCCGGGCATTTCCATGTCGTTCCGCAATGGACGTTGAAGCGGGCTGAAGCCCGCGCTCCTCACGCAATCGGTAGGATTTCACGGCTGATTTTCAGGCGCGGGTTTGAAAAATGGAATCTGCGCGTCGCTGCCGACAAACTCAATCTGATCGTAACCTGCTTCGTGCAGAAACGTAGCTAGTTCCAACCGCGCCCGTTCGTTCGCATCATTCAAAATTCCGTTCGCCTGCGCCGCGCGGCGAATATCCATCACGGCGTTCTGCCGCGTCACCTGCTCCAAATCCTTGTCGAGCGAACGCAGGAAACCTGTCGTGCGCTCGATGATTTTGGTCTGCGAATCGTCAAGATAGGCGTCGGTGATTTGCGGCGGCGGCAGTCGGATGGAAATTTTTTTGCCGGAAACCGTCACGTCCTCCGGTTTGAGTTTTTTCAAATCAATGCCCGCCTTGACGATGCCTTGCGCGAGCAACAGCACGCGGTTGTCGCCCTGCACGAATTTTCCGAGCGTGCTGTCCGGCGGCGAATCCACGATCTCGACTTTTTGCATGACGTATTTGACCGTGACCAGGTCCGAAAGCGTCTGCACCTGCTGCACGACCGCCGTGGTGTTTTCCACGCGCAAACCGGAGCCGCGCCAGCGCGAAACGGTGGCGCCGAGATAAATCCCGAAAACCAGGACGGCCAGCGCCGCCGCCAGCCAGAAAATTTTCTTCAACCCGCGCATGGCGGGAATGTAATTTATTTACGCCGGATGAAAAGCAAGTTTGTCGCGCGAAGGACGCGAAGAAACGCAAAGGTAGGGTGGGCAGTCCTCTGCCCGCCGTGAACGTGGATGATGCCCGAAACGGCGCGCACGGAGTGACGCGCCCTACCTGACACGAATTGCACGAATTTTCACAAATTGAATTCGTGTTAATTTGTGAAATTCGTGTCTAACTTCCTCTCGACAAATTTTTTTGACCATAGCACATTCAATTACCCTAAGTAAAAAACAACCAAATGAATATTCCTCTTATAACAGATTGTGTGATTATCATTAGTAGCACTTGTTTCTTTTTCGTTCCATTCAGCCGGAAGCGCCTTCGTGCAAATTGGGCAAAGTTACTTTTCATAATTGGTGGAATTGATGGAATTATTGTGGGTGGAACCTATTTTATATTTGACATACATTGGACTGCTCCGCCAAGTCATGCTTTTCATGTCGTGCTTAATTATTTAAGTGGAATATTTTTAGGATTGATTATGTCACTCACTGTATCAGGACAATTGGATGGCACAAAAGTAGCCGTCGATGAAAATGATAATTTATCAAGGTTCAAGACTAGTTAAGCCCATGAGAAAACTGTATAAATCCAATGATGACAAGGGCAAACTTGTGTTTTCGCCGGTCGCGCCTTTCTGGGCGCAAATTCCGGCTGTTGTTGCGGCTCTTTTGTCTGGATATGGAAGCCA
>DASXED010000064.1:0-14179 GCA_036490295.1 Verrucomicrobiia bacterium
GGCAGCTTTCTGGATTCAGATGAATACTTCGCGTTGCAAATGCGCCGCGCTCACAACGTCATCCTTGCCGACACCGCCAGCGCGACGCTGCCGGATTTGTTTGCGACCAACGCGCTCACGGTCGGCGGGATTTCCACTGAAAAAGATTCGGACGGAATTTTGCGCCGCGTCAAGGCCTTCGATATTTGCCGCCGCTGGCATCCCCTTTTCAAAAAGGTTGAAGCCGATCCCGACTTCGGGGTGGATTTAAGCAAAGCCCAATTTATCCCCGGCGCAATCGTTCTGCCGCAAACCGGCACAACCAATGTCATCCGCGTGCCGGTGGACGCCGGAACCAATTTTGCGCTGGCAGATTTCATTGGCGACAAACTTCCGCCCGGCGTCGCGCCCAGGGCGCGGGCGTTCACCGACGAGCGCATCTGGCAGATTGGCATCGTGCTCGCCGCGCGGGAATTGAAGCTCGATCTCGCCCATGCCGACGTGGATTTGGCGCGCGGGCGCATCACGCTGCGCGGCACAAACGGCGTCGAGCGTGTGATTCCGGTGGACGCCCGGGGTTATTTTTACATTGACTGGCGAATGACGCAAAGCGATCCGAACCTCGTGCGCGCTCCGATTGAAAGCCTGCTCTTGCAGGATCACCAGCGGCTGCTCGGCGAAACAAACGGATTGGGCGATGCGTTTCGCGGCAAGCTCATCATGGTCGGTTCCGCCGCGCAAGGCAACGACCTGACTGACCGCGGCGCCACGCCATTGGAAAAAGACACCCTGCTGGTCGGCGCGCACTGGAATGTCGCCAATTCCGTCATCACAGGACATTTCATCCGCCGCGTTTCGCCCGGCGCGGAACTCGCTTTGATCGTTTTTCTCGGCGCGCTGTCGGCGCTGGCTACATGGCAATTGCGCGCTGGCTTCGCTTCAGCGGCGGTTTTCCTGCTGGCGTTGATTTACATTGCCGTCGCATTTTATGTCTTCGCGCGTTACGGCTGCTGGCTGCCGCTCGTGTTGCCGATTGCGGGCGCAATGTTGATGGAGCACGTCAGCCTCGTCACCTATCGCGTTGTTTTTGAAGAACGCGAGAAACGGCGGGTGAGATCCATTTTTTCAAAAATCGTTTCGCCCGAAGTGGTCAATGAATTGCTTCAGTCCAAAAAACTTTCGCTTGGCGGGACGCGGCGCGAAGTCACCGTGCTTTTTACCGACGTGCGCGACTTCACCGCGTTGACGGATGAAATGCAGGAACGCGCGGCGGAATTTGTGCGCGTGAACCATCTCGACCCGGACGCGGCGGCGGCGCATTTCGACGTTGCCGCGCGTGAAATCCTCGACGCCGTGAACCTTTATCTCGTGCTGGTCGCCGACGCGGTCAAAAAACACAGCGGCACGCTTGACAAATACATCGGCGATTGCGTCATGGCGTTTTGGGGCGCGCCGGTGGCGAACAAAAAACACGCGCTCGCGTGCGTGCGCGCGGCCATTGACTCCCAGCGCGCCATTTACGAATTGAACCAGAAACGCGCGGTGGAAAACGCCAGACGCGAAGTTGAAAACCGTTCGCGCGCCATCGCCAAGCTTCCGCCAAAACCGATGCTGCCCGCGCAGCAGCTTGGCGCCGGAATCAACACCGGCACAACCACCGTCGGTCTGGTGGGTTCGGACGAGCATCAATACAACTACACCGTTTTTGGCCGCGAAGTGAACCTCGCCGCCCGCCTGGAAAGCGTTTCCGGCAGCGGACGCATCATCATCAGCGAAGCGACGTTCCAGCACTTGCTTCGTGATGACCAGATATTGGCGGCAACCTGCATGCCTTTGGAACCGGTCACCGTCAAAGGCATCCGCGCCGCCGTCAAAATTTACGAGGTGCCGTGGCAGCAAAATAAATAGTTTTGAGTTTTGAATTTTTAATTTTAAGTTAAAGCCGTTGCCCAACTAAAAACTCAAAATTAACAATTAAAAATTAACGATGCGCACGGCGATTTATCCCGGCAGTTTCGACCCGCTGACCAACGGCCATCTGGACGTGCTTCAGCGCGCGACGAAATTGTTTGGCCGCGTCGTCGTCGCCATCGCCAAAAACGAAAGCAAGTCGCCGCTCTTCACGCCCAATGAACGGCTCACGCTGGTGAAGCAGGCCATCGCGCATTTGCCAAATGCCGAGGCCGACAGCTTTGACGGATTGCTGGTGGAATATGCCGTGAAACAGAAGGCGCAGGCGATCGTGCGCGGGTTGCGCGCGGTTTCGGATTTTGAATTTGAATTCCAGCTCGCGTTGATGAACCGCAAGCTCAACGAAAACATCGAGACGATTTTTATGATGCCCAAGGACACCTACACGTTCATCAGTTCGCGCATCGTGAAAGAAATCGCGCGGCTCGGCGGCGACGTGAGCGCGTTTGTGCCGGCTCATGTGCAAACGGCTTTGATAAAAAAACTTAAACCACCAAGACACCAAGACACCAAGGTTTGAAGTTCTTTTCTTGGTGTCTTGGTGTCTTGGTGGTTAAAATCATGCCTTTGCCCGTCAATCTTCGCCACTTGGAAATTCGCAACGTGACTTTGCGCGGCGAATTGCCGCTGGCCGAACTGGATTTGGACGTGCGCGACGAAATGATTCATGTTGTTTCGCCAGTTGAATATGACATTGAGGTTGAAAAACTGGACGATGCGCTTCTGGTTCAAGGCGGATTGCGGGTCGGGTTGGAATGCGAGTGCGTCCGGTGCCTGAAAAAATTCGCGCGCGAGTTGAATCTGGAGAATTGGACGCTGCATTTGCCGCTCGAAGGCGACGACGCGGTGTCCGTGGACAACGATTGCGTGGACTTGACGCCGTTCGTGCGGGAAGATATTCTCCTTGAGTTTCCGCAGCATCCGTTGTGCAGGCCGGATTGCGGCGGATTGAAGCCGAAAACCGGCAAGTCCAAAAAAATCGCGGACAAAGCAGAACCAAAACCGTCCGCGTGGACTGAACTGAACAAACTGAAATTGTAATTGAATTTATTTTATGGGCGTCCCAAAACGTAAACCTTCGACAAGCCGGATGAAAATGCGCCGCGCTTACAACAGCGTGCTGAAACTGCCGCAGATCGGCAAATGTCCGCAGTGCGCCGAGCCATACATTCCGCACCGCGTCTGTCCGGCGTGCGGATTTTACAAAGGCCGCCAGGTCTTGACCGTCACGGCGGGCGCGTAACAAGTTTTTAATTTTAAGTTTTGAATTTTGAGTTGAAGCGACGGTCTCCGGCTTTCAACTTAAAACTAAAAACTAAAAACTATCATGCGAATCGCAGTGGATGTCATGGGCGGCGACCACGGTTGCGGGGTTGTCATCGCGGGCGCGAAGCTCGCGCTTGAGGCCAATAAAAAAATCACCGCGCTTTTTCTCGTCGGCGATCAGGCTGCCATCCACGCCGCATTGCCTCCGCGCGGTTTCCGCGACCATCGCGTCAAGGTCATCCACACGAGCGAAGTTGTGACAATGGATGACAAACCCGTTGTCGCGCTCCGAAAGAAAAAAAATTCTTCCATCGCCCGCGCAGCCGAACTTGTCCGCGACGGCGAGGCCGACGCGCTTGTTTCACTCGGCAACACAGGCGGCATTTTCGCGGCGGCCACTTTCAAAGTAGGCAGGATTTCCGGCGTGGATCGCGGCTGCATTGCGACGGTCATTCCGCGCCAGGGAAATGAATTTGTGCTGCTGGACGCCGGCGCGAACGTCGAATGCAAGCCGTTCCATCTCGCGCAATTCGCGGTGATGGGAAATATATTTTCGCGCGAAGTGCTTGGCCGCAAAAAACCGCGCGTCGGCGTTTTGAGCATCGGCACGGAAGAATCCAAGGGCAATGAACTTTCGCTCGCGGCGTTCAAACTTTGTCAGAAGCTTGACCTGAATTTCATCGGCAACGTCGAGGGACACGATTTGTTCAAGGATCACGTTGACGTCGTCGTTTGCGACGGATTCGTCGGCAACATCGTTTTGAAAACTTCCGAGAGCCTCGCCATCGCGATGTTTTCGATGCTCAAGCGCGAATTGATGAGCAACGCCAAACGGCAGATCGGCGCGTTTCTGGCGAAGGACGCTTTTCACGCGATCCGCAAGCGCATGGATCCCGAAGTCCACGGCGGTGCGCCATTGCTTGGTTTCAACGGCATGGTTTTCAAGGCGCACGGTTCCGCGCGCGAACGCGCCGTCGCCAGCGCGCTGCGCATCACCGCCGAGGCGTTGCAGCACGAGGTCAACCAGACCATCGCCCGCGAAATCGCGCGCGCGAATGAAAAACTGGTCGCTGCGGAAATCTCCACCCCTGCATGAGTTCAAAATTCAAAAATCCACGCGCGAACCATAATTTTCAAGGTCGCACTTGTTCCATCACCGGTGTCGGTTCGTATGTGCCGGAGAAAATTCTGACCAACGCCGATTTGGAAAAAATGGTGGAGACTTCCGACGAATGGATTACGTCGCGCACAGGAATCAAAGAGCGGCGCATCGCGGCAAAGGATGAATTCACTTCCGACATGGCCGCCAAAGCCGCGCAGCGCGCGATGAAAATGGCCGGCGTCACGGCGGAGCAGATTGATCTGGTCATCGTCGCGACCATATCGCCGGATATGCCGTTTCCCTCGACGGCGTGCCTCGTGCAGCAGAAAATCGGCGCGAAACGCTCGGCGGCGTTTGACTTGGAAGCCGCGTGTTCCGGATTCATTTACGGTTTGGAAGTCGGGCAGCAATTCATCCTCTCGCGCACTTACGAAACCGTGCTGGTCGTCGGCGCGGAAAAACTTTCGGCCATAACCGACTGGACCAACCGCAACACCTGCGTCCTTTTTGGCGACGGTGCGGGCGCGGCGATTTTGCAGCACCGCGAAAATTCCCACGGCCTCCTCACCACCGTCATGGGCGCGGACGGCAGCAAGGCCGACCTGCTCTCGATGCCCGGCGGCGGCAGCGCGTGTCCGGCCTCGCAGCAAACGGTCGCCGACCGCCTGCATTTCCTGCGCATGGACGGCAAGGAAACTTTCAAGAACGCCGTGCAAGCCATGGTTTCCGCCTCGAACGAGGCGATGCGCCGCTGCGACATTGACATCACCAAAATCAAATGCGTCATCCCGCATCAGGCCAACCAGCGGATCGTTGACGCCGTCGGCGAACGGCTCAAGGCCGCGCCCGAACAGATTTTTGTGAACCTGCACAAATACGGCAACACTTCCGCCGCGTCCGTGGCGATCGCGCTGGACGAGGCCGTGGCCGCCGGAAAAGTCTCGCGCGGCGACCTGATTTTGCTCATCGTTTTCGGCGCGGGATTGACGTGGGGCGCGGCGGTCATCGAGTGGTAAAATGATTGATTAAATCGCCGCCGTTTATTTGACGGTTTTGCAAAGTGTGTTAAACTACTTGATATGAGCGCTAGAAAAATCGGAAGCGTCAGTTCATTGCATCAACAAATCACGGTTGAAGCGCGGCAGGCCAGGCTGGAATTGTCCGCCGATACCGTCGTAATCCACAAAAGCGGGATCGAATTCCGCAGCCCGTCGCCTTTCAATGAATGGTCGGAAATGACCGTCGCATTGCAATCGCCGCGCGACGGCAGCCGGCTCAATTGCTCCGGCGTCGTCATAGCGTGTTCCGGCAACAAACATACCGGCTACCATGTCTCGATGGTTTTCACCAGCCTTTCGAAACAGGCGCAAACACGGCTCAATTCCATGGCGCACTCCGATTTGGGCGTGAGCTGACGTGGAGAATTTTCAAATCGAACTGCAACCCTCCGGCAAATGTCCGGGGGTTATTTTTTTGACCCGGCGGCGCAAATTTTCTAAACTTTCAGTTCATGAAAATTTTACTCACGACAACTTCGTTTCAAGACACGCCCGGCGAACATCACGATTTGCTGGAAAAAACTGGCTGGGAAATCATCAACGCGCGCGGTCCGCTCAACGAAGCCGACACGCTCGCGCTCGTCGGCGATATGGACGGTTACATCTGCGGCGACGACGCCATCACGCGCAAGGTTTTGGAAAAGGCGCGCCCGAAGCTGAAAGTCTTGAGCAAATACGGCATCGGCGTGGACAAGATTGACGTGAAATGCTGCACTGAATTTGGAATTCCACTTTTGTTCACGCCCGGCGTAAATCATACAACCGTGGCGGAACATAATTTTCTGCTGCTGCTCGCGCTGGAGAAAAATTTTCTGTTCCACACCGACTCGACTCGCAGCGGCGGCTGGAAGCGCAAGACCGGCCATGAACTTCTGGAGAAAACCATCGGCATCATCGGACTTGGCCGGATTGGAAAAGAAGTCGCCATCCGCTCGCACGCGTTCGGCATGAAAGTCATCGCTTACGACAATCATTTCGATGACGCGTTCGGCAAGCAATACGGCGTAAAAAAGGCCGCGTCACTGGACGAATTGTTTGCCGTTTCCGATTATGTTTCGCTGCACACGAACCTCACGCCGGAAACGCGCGACATGATTTGCGCCAAGTCCATCGCGAAGATGAAAAAGGGCGTTTTGATTTTGAACTGCGCGCGCGGCGAGATCGTGAACACCAACGACATGGTGGCCGCGCTGAAATCCGGGCAGGTGGGCGGTTATGGCACGGACGTTTTGGATCACGAGCCGCCGGCGGCGGATCATCCGCTGCTCAAGCTGCCGAACGTCGTCTGCACGCCGCACGTCGCGTCGCGCACCTACGAAAGCGTGGTGCGGCAGGCCACCTGCGCCGTGAAAAATCTCATCCTTGCGATGAACGGCGAAAAACCCATCGCGCAGGTGAATCCCGAAGTGCCGGTGAAGAAGGTGGTCTAGTCAAAAACGTCATTTGTCATGCGTTGCATTTTTTGCAAACAAAATTCAGATGCATGTGTTTCAATTGAACACATCATTCCTGAATCGCTTGGCAACATTGAGCACATTTTGCCTAAAGGGTGGGTATGCGATTCGTGTAACAACTATATTTCCCTTAAAGTAGAAAAGCCTTTTTTAGATTCTCCATTTGGGAGGCAAGCACGATTTGAAATGCGTGTTCCAAATAAGAAAGGCCGAGTTCCCACAGTTTTTGGTATGCATGCACAGTCGAAAACAATCATAGAATTAGGATATTCTAAAGATGATGGCATGTCGTTCAATGCGGCCAAAGCATTAGACGAAACAAAGCTTATTAATGCGATTAAAAGCCAAGAACGCGGGACTTTTTATTTTCCTGTAACACCAAACCTTCCAGACAATAATTATATCACTTCCCGTTTCATTGCAAAAGTCGGCCTAGAAGTGCTGGCGCACCGCTTCATAAAGAATCCTGAATGGAACAAAGATTTTATTGAAACAATAGAGCTAGACGAATTGAGAAATTATGTTCGTATCGGAAATCCAAATCTAATTTGGCCATTCCATATGCGTCGGATATACGAACAGGATTTACTATTCGTAGATGAAAAACAGGTAAGCTATGAAGTGTTGCACGAGTTCGATATTCTCATAACAGACACAAACGAATATTACGCTATCATTGCGATATTTGGCGTCGAATTTGTAATCAATTTAGGCGGTCCATTACTGGATGGATATCTTAATTGGTTTGGGAAAAACAAAGGACAAAGTCCACTTTACAAAAATTGAATTTTTTTATGCCCGAAACCTACTACATCATTCCCCAAGACAAACACGATTCACTCGTCACGAAGGCGTATCTCAAGCGAGGTTACGATGCCGCCGAGGCCGCCGCCGGCGCGCGGTTTTGCGCCAGCGCCGCGTATTACGGCATCCGCACGCACAACGCCATCAAGGCGCTGCACCTCGACGAATTGTTCGGCAGCAAGGTCGGCCGCTGGACGCCCGGCGCGAAGATCGAGAAGCTGCCGTCGCGTTTCGCCGCCGCCGAAATCTGGAACGGCCACAACAAGCTCGGCCAGGCCGTCGCCTACGAGGCGATGGACACCTGCATGAAGCTCGCCGACAAATTCGGCGTGGGCATGGTGAGCGTGGACAACGCGACGCATTATCTCTGGGGCGGCGGTTACGTCATGGACGCCGCGCTCAAGGGCTACCTCGCCTACACGAACTGCACGTCGGCCACGTCCGAAGTCGTGCCGTTCGGCGGCAAGACGCCGACGATGGGCACGAACCCGCATTCCTGGGCGTTCCCGACGCAGGACGCGATCGGTTTTCCCATCGTGATTGACTGGGCGACCTCGACCATCGCGATGGGCCGCGTGCAGGTGATGAAACGCGAAGGCAAACAACTTCCGCCCGGCGCGGCCGTGGATGCCGAAGGCAATCCGACAACCGATCCAAACAAAGCTGTCGCGCTGTTGCCGTTCGGCGCGCACAAAGGCTACGGCCTCGGTTTGATTGACGAACTTTACGCCGCTTACATCGGCGGTTCGCTGCCGCAAATCCGTGGAACGAAACTTGGCCACGAAAAAGAAAAACGTGGTTCAACTTTTTTCTTTCAAGTCATCCATCCCGACGCGATGAATGGAAACGGTTTTGTGAACAACCGCACGCAAAAAGAAAATGTGAAAGCAATCATCGAAGACATTCTCGGTCATGGAAATGAAAAGTGTATGTTGCCCGGCCAGCCAGAAGCGAACAGCGGCGCGCTTTCAAAAAAACACGGCGGCTTGTTGTTCACGAAGGCGGAGATTGAGGAACTGAATCACCTCGCGCACGAAGCCGGAGAAGCGGCGTGGAATTTGGCTGAATTCAAATCGGTGCAGGTTTGAAATAATTTCTTGCGTGAAGTTCCGAAGTTCGTGGGCGAAGTTCTGAACTGTGTCAGCCAAGTTCAAAGGTGCGACGACGAAGATTGAAGGTGCAATCACGGAGTTCCGAACTGTGACTACCAAGCTAATAGCCGCATTGACCAACTTCCGAACTGCGTCATCTGGGAAAATAGGTGAAACGATTGAGTTCCAAGCTCAATTGTTCGAGCTAAAAGGTGCATCCGCCAAACAAAAATCTGTAATTGTATTGAATTTAAGTCAAACAATTAAAGCTATTTATGCCGATTTTACCTATTTAGCCGGAGTCGAGGCGGGTTTGGCGGCGCTGGTGTGCTGGAAACGTTCGCCCAACTGGTCGGCCACGGGTTTGAGGCCGGGCGTGGTTTTGGCGGCGGACTTCACATATTCATAAACCGAGCGCGCTTCATTCATGGCTTCGCTGCCCACCGCCATGCGCGTGTCGTCCACGCTGGAAGCCAGTTGCGCGATGCTCGTGTTGATGTCCGTCAACGTCGCGAACAAACCGACATGAGAATCAAAATTCGCGGCGTTGAACGAGCCGGGCAAAATGGTCGGATTATTGTCCGCCGCCGTTTGCGCATGTTCGACAAATGAAAGGCTGTTTGCTCCGGCCTTTGGCAAACTCTTGCGTTCGGCATCGGTAAGGCTGATGAGGAATGGAAGTTTTCCCTGGATGGTGGCGATGGCGGCTTTGATGGCCGTGACATCGGCGGGTGCAACCGTGGCGGTGATGGGTTGATAGGGCATGATTTTGGATGGTTGAATTGTTTTACCTGTGCGCGCAAATTCAACACATCTCCATTTCCGTCCGCCATAAAACTATAGTTTCCAGTGTAGGAGTCGAGGTGACGAGACTCATTTCAAAAAATAATTAGAGACTCCTGACGTCGTCTCCTACTTGTCCAAGAAGTTTTCCGCCTCCGCCAATAATTTGCTGCACGGCACGCCGAAGGCGCGGCTGATACGCGCGATGGTGTCAATGGTTGGAATGCGTTCGTGTGCTTCGATGAATCGAATCATTGGTCGCGAAAGATTTGTCAATTCAGCGAGCCGGTTCAGCGAAAATCCATTCGCTTCGCGCCGTTGCCGGATGACATTTGCCAGCGCCTCGCACACGGGTTCGAGCGCGGTTCGCGGCAATGGTTTGTTGTTCAGCGGCGGCATGGAATTTTTGAAGCACTGAAAATTATTTATTCATTCGCGGCTTCAGCCAGCGCAGGACGCGTCCCGGCAAACCCGGCACGAACCCGCAACAAACGCCGACAT
This sequence comes from Verrucomicrobiia bacterium, assembly GCA_036490295.1. Classification (GTDB taxonomy): domain Bacteria; phylum Verrucomicrobiota; class Verrucomicrobiia; order Limisphaerales; family UBA11358; genus UBA11358. The sequence goes on from DASXED010000064.1 coordinate 10,010, forward strand.
GCCCGTGCGGCAACCGCCAGATGTCGGGCTGTCCCCACGTCTGCCATAAATCTTCAATATCCTCTTTCAAACAGAGCGCGTCATGAATCCCTTCTATCAACAATATCCTTTCCTTGGGGATGGCTGGCTGGGTCATCGTCAAATTCATCGCCGTCAGATTCAACGACTCGCACACCTTTCGCATGAGCGGCAATCTCCGGCGGAGATGCGGTCGGACGGCCAATTCTTCCACACAGGGCCTTATGCGCGCCAAGGGGGCTGCCATGACAACCGCCGCCAGCCGCGCATCATGGCACATCGTCTTCCCCGCAAAATCTGCTCCCAACGAAAATCCCCACAATGCCACAGCAGGGCAGCCTTCACCCAGCAACCACCCGGTCAAGGCACGAATTTCCGCAATCGCTTGCGCTGCTCTTTCCGTCCAAAAAAGGCAATCCCCAGCGTCAAACTCCGTGCGCTCGCGAGGACGGCGTTGAAAGTGGTAAGGCGGCACCAACGTAACCACGTTAAACCTCGCGCGATTGCAGCGGCGGGCGAGCAATGGAAATCTGAATTGATAACTGACGGAGTCATTGTAACCAGGCAGGAGAATAATTACCGGCCGCTCCTGCCATCGTTCGGGGCAGTGGTAAAGCCGTCCATGAACGACATTGTTTTCCGTGAATTCGCATGGCCGTGGCGTGGGAAAATGGAAATGGAGAGAGCCGTTGAATTCAACCTGTGCCGGTTGACTGTCAGCGGAAACGAAGTCTGGACTTTTCAGAAACCGAAGGGCTTCCTCCAGCCGCCAGTCATATTCCTTGGCAGGCATCATCAGTGTCATTAACTGAATGGCCGACCAGTCCATCAATTTTGCCAAAGGCGCGATCATACGTTGTTTTTTCGACCGGCTTCCAACCTCGGTGCCAGCCAGCGCAGGGCGCGCCCCGTCAAGCCCGGCACGAACAGCCCGCTAATGTGGCCCTGTTGCAAGCGCCAGATTTCAGGTTGTCCCCACTTTTGCCAGAGTGCCTCCGTATGTTCTGCGTCTGCAAACAAATCATGGCGCCCCTCAATCAATAAAATATTTTCTTTAGGAATGACCGGCTGGCTCAACATCAAATTGAGCGGCGTTTTGGCCAGCGCTTCGCGCGCCGCTTTTTGTCTTTCCAATGCTTTGCGCACCGGCGGCCAAAGGATGCGTCCGCCACACATCACGCGATAATTTGGGCGCACGGCCGGCTCCGCCATGACGATGGCGTTTAATCGCGAATCGCGCGTGGCCGCCAACCCGGCGAGCCATCCGCCGAGGGAAATGCCAAGTAATGCCACCGCAGGACAACCCCGGACCAACACCCAGCCTGTCAAAGCGCGAATTTCAGCAATCGCTTGCCCAAATGCTTCCGCCCCTCGCAAATAATCGAGCGCTTCCATCCGGCGGATATGGCGTTGAAAGTGGTAAGGCAATTCCAAGGTTGCCACATTGAATCCCGCCCGGTGGCAGCAGCGGGCAAGCAACTGAAACCGGAGCTGATGACCGGGAAAGTTGCCGCCACCGTGCAGCAGGATGATCAGCGGCCTTTCCTGCCACGCCTTCGCGCCACGGTATAGCCGGCCGTGAACGACATTGTTTTCCTCAAACTCGCACGGTCGCGGTGACGGGAATTTGAAGTGGATGTTCGATATGAATTCCAATTCGGCGGGTTTGCTTTCGGCGGGAATGAAATTCGGCCCGTTTAGAAACTCAATCGCTTCCGCGAGACTGACATTGGCCCGGTCACATTTTCGTGCCGAGACAAGCAGCACCGAGGCGGCTTGCAGGGCGCACCAATCAATGAATTTGGCTAGAGGAGCGATCATTTGTTGTTAAGTTTCTTTCCCTCGCTATCCGGCAGCCCCGCCATATGGTGGATTAGCGCCATCACTTCGCCTTTATCGTTCTTAATGAAGGTCAATTGCGCGCCGTTGATCTTGACGAAGAAATTTGTTTCCGATTCGGGATAAACATCCAAAGCACCCGGTAATGCGGCTCTTCCGACACCTTGCCAGACTAAATGATCTCCCTCCCGCCGAATAGTCACCTTCGCTCCATCAGCATAAAACACGCTATCTGGCGCAATTACGTATTCGCCGATACAGGCATCGAGAAGTTTCGCATCCAGTTTGACGAATGCAGGCGGTTTCGACCCCTTGTTCAGCGCAGCATTATGGTAACTCTCAAATTGCCTTCCGAATGCAAATGTCAGCGCATACAAAACAATCCCCAAAACTGCACACCAAATCAGAACCGTGGTGAACAAACTCCGGATATCACACTTTCCAGCCCGAACCAAGAGAACGCCAACTGTAACTCCGATGGGCACTCGCAAAAACAGGATGTTCCACAGATTCCAGAAGCCGTCTGGCCGCAGACAGAAAAAATAATTTTCATGGATATTGTAGTCCCCCAACCATACAAAATAATAAAGAACGTCTTCGATATTAGTTAACCAGATGAGGATGAGACCCAAAGCTATGAGGCCAAATTTTCTTCCCCAACCACCAGCGGCCACCCACGCCATGGCAAAACAGCGCGCCGGAATTTGTAATCCACCAAAGCATAACCAATAAGCAGAAACCAAACGCTCTCCGTGGGGTCTCGTCTCCCAATACCACTGAATCAGCCGAGGTGGTGTGCCCCACCAAAAGGGATCACCTATCGCGCACATATCCACGAACGAGTCGAGAAAAGGCAGCGCAATCACGGCAAGAACCAACCCCCTTGTGGTGCCGCACATCGGCAAGATGAAGATGCTGCACAACACCCAAAGAATCTCCGCGACCAGATAGAAATCCCACGAACCTTTGGCGACGTGATTAATCCAAAGGTTCGCCACGGCTTCGGCGCTGATGATGAAAGCGTAAGCGACTGCCAGAACCAGCGTTGAAGTGTTAACTCGTTTCATAAAATTAACTTTGCGCGTGGCTATCCACTCAATCAATTTTGCCAAAGGCGCGATCATAGTTCAGGCCACGCGGTCATATATCACTCTGCCTTCTCTCTTTCGGGTTCATACCAAAATTCCAATCCCTTACGACTCCGGAACCCACGGAAACCAAGAAAACTCCAACGCGCAGACAACCGTGCAAAGGTCAACCAAGAATGCGCGCGAATCTTACGCCCGGAAGTAACCACCGTCTCGACGGGAATGAAAAACCGCCCTTGACGCTTCAACGAGCGGGCAAACGCGACATCTTCCATCGCATAATAATTCTCATCGAAGCCGCCCGTCGTCTGAAATGCGCCGCGCGTGCAAAACACGCAGGCGCCGCTCGGATAAATGTTCCGCCAGCGGCACCACCGCTCCATCACCGGCCAGCTCAGCCGCCACCACCACGGCAGCCATCCCTCGAACCGCGGCAAACAGCCGCCGCCTGCGGCACCAGTCCGAATGGCGCGCAAAGCCGATTGAATGGCCGGAGCGTTGACCAACGTGTCGGCGTCCACAAAAAATAAAATGTCGCCGCGCGCCTGTCGTGCACCGGCATTGCGAGTGGCAGCAATCTGCCGGTGCTCCACTCGAACCACCTGCGCACCCTGCTGCAGGGCAATCGCGGCGGTGGCGTCTGTGGACGCATCATCCACCACAATGATCTCATGCGGCTCGTCAAGAGATTCCGCTCCGCTGTGAATGGCCGAAACACATCGGCCAACCCAAGCTTCCTCATTGTGTGCTGGAACGATGAATGAAATCATTTGTTTAGCGTTTGAACAGTGTCGAACCAGCGTCAGGTTGAAGGTTCGGTTCCGCGCGTGCCATGTAATTACTGACGTAGTGCCAATAGGAATGATCCATGGCGATGGTTTTTGACAGCGAGATATGGCCATACCAGACGGAAAGTTCCCGATCCGCTTGCGCCGGTGTTTCGCCTTTGAGCGTGAGACAATAAAGCGCGGAAACCAACCCGGTGCGATCCGATCCCGCCTGGCAGTGAATCAGCACCGGTTTGGGTGCCTCGCGCAAAGTTCGGATGACGTCATCCATCTGGGGCACCGCGATCTCATTAGTTGCTGAAAGCGAAAAATCATAATGTTGAACACCCAGTCGTTTCGCCGTTTCCATTTCGCCTTGATAAAGGGCGGGCGCATCCGTCGTTCCGCGCAGGTTGATGATGCTTTTAATACCGTATTCTTGAATGACGCGCGAAAGT
>DASXED010000107.1:0-14153 GCA_036490295.1 Verrucomicrobiia bacterium
CGCCGTTGACTGTTATTTCAAAAAAAATGCGGCGCTCTGCCGAGACGCCGCTACGCCAAAAATTCCGCCGCGCGTTCCACCGATTCGTTTTCGTAAAAGTATTCCTGATTGCTGGATCGGTTTGGAATTGATTGAAGGCAAAAACCGGCAGGTTCGCAAAATGACGGCGGTCATCGGCCATCCGACTTTAAGATTGCTCCGCGTAAGAATCGGGAATTTTTGGCTTGGTGATTTGGCGGCGGGGCAGTGGAAAATTCTCGACGAACAAGAGCGTGGGTTAATTGACGCAACAGATTTGAAGCGGTAAATTCCAGTTATGACAGGCGTTGCCGACATTCAACCGATTGAGCAATTAAAGGTTCGCCCGCCGATGGCGCGGGAGAAATTCACGCCGCTGGCAAAGGAAATTTACGCGCTCAAAAAGCAATTGAACGCCGTCATCCTCGCGCATAATTATCAAGTGCCGGAAATCCAGGACGTGGCGGATTTCACCGGCGATTCGCTCGGCCTCGCGCAGGAAGCGGCGAAGACCAATGCCGACGTGATTGTTTTCTGCGGCGTGCATTTCATGGCGGAGACGGCGAAGATTTTGAATCCAAATAAAACCGTCGTGCTGCCGGACAAGGATGCGGGCTGTTCGCTGGAAGAAAGTTGTCCGGCTGACAAACTTGCGGCGCTGCAAAAAACGAATCCAAATTTCTGGACGATTGCCTACGTCAATTGCAGCGCGGCGGTGAAGGCGTTGTGCGACGTGATCGTGACGAGCGGCAACGCGGAGAAGATTGTGAATGCCGCGCCGAAGGACAAAGATATTTTGTTCGTGCCGGACGAAAATCTCGGTCAATGGGTCATGGAACAAACCGGCAGGCCGATGACGTTATGGAAAGGAAATTGCTACGCGCACGTTGAGTTCCGGCGTGATGCGTTGCTAAAATTGAAAGCGCAATTTTCCGAAGCGAAGATTGTGGTGCATCCGGAAAGTCTGCGCGAAGTTCGTGATTTGGCGGACGCGGTTTGCTCGACGGAGAAAATGATTTTGTTCTGCAAAAACGATCCGGCGAAGCAATTCATAATCGTCACGGAATCAGGAATCATTCATCGGATGCAGCGCGAATGTCCGGGCAAGGAATTTATTTGCGCGCCGGTTTTTGACGCGATGCGCGCGCCGACGGACAATTGCCGTTGCAGCGAATGCAAATTCATGAAGATGAACACGCTCGAAAAAGTGCGCGACTGCATGAAAAAACTTTCGCCGCGCGTGGAATTGCCGGAAAACATTTTGAAGCGCGCGCGGTTGCCGATTGAGCGGATGCTGGAAATTTCGGCAAAACCATTGGAAAACGCGGGTTGATTTCACACTGGCGCTTTCAGCGTTTCTTTCCGCAAACATTTCCGCTGCAAATTCTTCATTTGTGACGAAGGAATAATTTTGTCACCCAATCGTAACATTTCCGCCGCATGGTTGTCACAGCGTGGTTTCATTCTGTCGCCGGACTTTGAAACCAACAACCATGAAAAAACTCAAAAAACAAAATACTTCCACAAAAGTTGCCATTTTTGCCGGCGCTGCCGCGCTGATGGCGTTGACTCCCCAAACTCATGCGCAATCGTCCGTGGACGCGCTGCTCGACAAACTCGAACAGAAAGGCGTTTTGTCCGTGGACGAGGCGAAGGAATTGAAGGCGGAAAACGCGACGAATTCAGTTGAAGATTTCAACGCGGCGATGAATTCCAGGTTTCCCATGCCAAGTTGGGTCACGGGTTACAAGTTGAGCGGCGATTTTCGCGGGCGGTTTGATGATGAGAGCGCGGACATCAACGCTTTTGGCGGGCACGAAAATAATATGCGCCTGCGTTACCGCCTGCGCGCCGGTTTGACGGTCAACATGAAGGACAATTTACAGGTTGGTTTTCGCCTGGGTTCGGACGACGTTGGAACTGGAAGCACCGCCACCACGGGCAATCCGCTTTCAAACAACTCGACGCTTACTGGAAATGGATCGAAGAAACCGTTTTGGGTTGACGCAGCTTACGGCAAATGGACGCCCATCAACAACGACACCTGGATGGTGGCTGGAATTTTCGGCAAGATGGACCAGCCGTTTCAGGCTTCGCCGATGGTGTTCGACCCGGATTACACGCCGGAAGGCGGCGCATTGCAGGCGACTTACAAAATCAATGACAACAACTCGCTCGCGTTCAATGGCGCGGCGTTTGTGATTGACCAGTCAACTTCCCGCGGGCCGTTCCTTTACGGCGCGCAAACCATTTGGAACGCCAAATGGACGCCGCACATCGGCACCTCCCTTGGCGTTGCGGCCTACGACATGGCCAACACGGCAAACTTAAACGCCACCGTCGCCAGCGGAGCCGCTTACGATTCAAATTTGGGCAATACGATTGTCGGCGGCAGACCCGCGAGCGACTTTAATCCCGTCGTCGCCAGCGGCAGCGTCACTTACACGCTGGACAGTTTTCCGCTTTACAACGGGGCGTTTCCAATCAAGCTCGCCGGCGAATACATGAACAATCCGGCGGCGGCCAGCAACAACGAAGGCTGGTGGGGCGGCGTGACGTTCGGCAAATCGGGCAAACGCGGCACCTGGGATATTTCCTACCGTTACCAGCGGCTTGAAGCAAACGCGTGGTGGGATCAGCTTGTGGATGACGACAATGTCGCGGTTGTTCCGGCTTCGCTCACAACCGGCGCGGCTGCGGGCGGAACGAACATCAAAGGCCACATGATCAAATTCAATTACTCGATCACCGACGCGCTGACCTTTACATTCACCTGTTACGCCAACGACTTGATCAACAATCCCGTTCCGGGCGCAAAAACCGACGCCGTTCACGCGATGGCCGACTTGATGTGGAAATTTTAACCGGAAAGTAACTGAACAATTAACGCAAATTTGATTAACATTTTGAAAATGAAAAAAATAATTCTCGCGGTTGTCAGTGGCTGTTTGCTCGCCGCGCAAACCAACGCCCAGACCATCACCGGCGCGGGTTCGACGTTTGATTATCCGGCCTTCACCAAATGGTTCGAGGCTTACGGCAAGGTGGATTCAGGAGTGCAGTTCAATTATCAATCCATCGGCTCCGGCGGCGGGATAAAAAACCTGATCAATCAAACCGTGGACTTCGGCGCTTCCGACGCGCCGATGAAAGATGACGCCATGGCCGCCGCGCCGGGAAAAATCTTGCACATTCCGGTCGTCGCCGGCGGCGTGGCCGTCATTTACAATCTGCCGGGTGATCCGAAACTGAAGTTGGACGGCGACACGCTCGCCAGCATTTATCTCGGCAACATCACCAAATGGAACGACCCGAAAATCGTCGCGCTCAATCCTGGCGTTGATTTGCCGGACACAAGCATCATTCCGGTTCACCGCGCCGACGGCAGCGGCACAAGTTTCATCTTCACGGATTATTTGAGCGCCGTGAATCCCGCATGGGCGGACTCGGTTGGAAAAGGCGCGTCGGTGAAATGGCCTGCTGGAATCGGCCTTGCCGCCAAAGGCAGCGAAGGCGTGGCCGGACAGGTCAAGCAATTGCCCGGCGGCATCGGCTACGCGGAACTCGCGTATGCCGACCAGAATAAAATTCCTTACGCCGACATGAAAAATTCCTCCGGCAATTTCATTTCACCCGCGCCCGATTCCGTCAGCGCCGCGCTCGCCACCGCGAAAATCCCCGATGATTTCCGCTTCTCCATGGTCAATGCGCCCGGCGCGAATGCCTATCCGATTTCCGGCGCAAGCTGGGTGCTCGTTTATCAAAAATCCAAGAACACGGCCAACGGCGTAAAACTCGTGGCGTTTTTGAAATGGGCGGTCACCGAAGGCCAGAAAATTTCGCCCACGCTCGACTATGCTCCGTTGCCGGACGAAGTCCAGCAGCGCGAATTGAAAGTGCTCGGCACAATTAAATGATGACTTCGCTCCGCCGCCCGATAAATTTATGGGCGTGAGCCGGACGAAGAGCGCAATTCCTCCCGCTCTTCGTCCGTTTGATTTTAGGAACGAAAGAAAATTGTGAGCGAAGCCGCAACAGATCAAAAAACGCCGGGCGTGAAATCCACCGGGCAATTCGGCGACCGCGCCTTCAAATGGCTGACGCTCGTCATGGCGCTGGCCGTATTTGCGCTCATCGCGCTCATTGGCTTTGAATTGTTCAAAGGCTCGAAACTTTCGCTCCAAAAATTCGGCTGGCATTTTCTTGTCAGCAGCGACTGGGATCCCGTCAACGACGTTTATGGCGCGCTGCCTTTCATCTTCGGCACGCTTGTTTCATCGGCCATCGCGCTCGTCATCGCCGTTCCCATCAGCGTCGCCACCGCCGTTTATCTCACCGAACTCGCGCCGTTGCGCATTCGCCAGCCGTTAATCATGTTTATAGAATTGCTCGCCGCCGTGCCGAGCGTTATTCTCGGACTGTGGGGAATTTTCGTGATGGTTCCATTTTTGCGCGATCATTTTTTTCCGCTGCTGCAAAAATATCTCGGCTTCCTGCCGTTTTTCAAAGGCCCGATTTACGGCGTCAGCATGATGGCCGGCGGAATCATCGTCGCCATCATGATCATTCCCATTATCACGTCCGTCTCGCGCGAAATTCTGCGTTCCGTTCCCGGACTGCAACGCGAAGCCGCCTACGCGCTCGGCGCGACGCGCTGGGAAGTCACGCGCATCGCCGTTTTGAGCTACGCGAAAAAAGGTCTCTTCGGCGCGGTGATTCTCGGACTCGGCCGCGCGCTTGGCGAAACGATGGCCGTCACGATGGTCATCGGCAACACGCCGCAAATCGTCAAATCACTTTTCGCGCCCGGCTATACGCTCGCCAGCGTCATCGCGAACGAATTCAACGAAGCGACCGGCGATCTATATCCAAGCGCGCTGTTCGAGATCGGCCTCGTGCTGCTCGGCGTGACCGTGCTCGTCAACATCATCGCGCAACTGCTGCTGAAAACTTTCGCGGGACCGAACGTCAAGCCGCAAAATTGACATGACCGCACCGAACCACAACTGGCGCAATTTCAAGAACGTCTTCATGCAGACGCTCACGTTCGCGTGCGCGATTCTCGTCGTCACGCCGCTGCTGCTCGTGTTTTATCATTTGATCAAGGAAGGTTTCAGCTCGATCAATCTGGCGTTTTTCACGCAATTGCCAAAACCAGTCGGTGAAATTGGCGGCGGAATGGGAAATGCGATTGTCGGAACATTTATTTTGCTCGGACAGGCCGCAATCATCGGCGTGCCCGTCGGCGTGCTTGGCGGTGTTTTTCTATCCGAATGCGGCGGGACAAAACTGAACTGGGCAATCCGTTTCGCCGCCGACATTTTGAACGGCGTGCCGTCCATCACCTGGGGCATCGTCGTTTATGCGCTGATGGTCGTGCCGATGCACGGATTTTCCGCGCTCGCGGGCGGCGTCGTGCTCGGCATGATGATGATTCCGCTCGTGATGCGGACGACCGAGGAAGTTTTGCAGCTCGTGCCCGGCGGCTATCGCGAAGCCGCGCTCGCGCTCGGAATTTCAAAATGGAAAACCATCGTGCAAATTGTGATTCGCACTGCGCTCAAGGGAATTGTCACCGGCGTTTTGCTCGCGCTCGCGCGCGTCGCGGGCGAAACCGCGCCGCTCCTTTTCACCGCTCTCGGCAACCGTTTTTGGGCGCACAATCTGACCGAACCCATCGCCGCCATGCCGTTGCAAATTTTCGCCTACGCGATTTCGCCTTACGACGACTGGCATCGGCAGGCGTGGGCGGGCGCGCTCGTGCTGCTTCTGCTCGTGCTCGCCATCAATGTCGGCGTGCGCTTTTTGACGCGTGACCGTTTCCAACGCAAAATCTGATTTCATGGCCACCAACCAAAATAATTCCGACGCCGCGCTGATTGTCCGCAATCTCTCGATTTTTTTCGGCGACCGGGCGGCGGTCAAAAATGTTTCGCTCGACGTTAAGGCCAGGGCCGTCACCGCCATCATCGGGCCGAGCGGCTGCGGCAAATCCACTTTTCTCCGCGCGCTCAACCGGATGCACGAGTTGAATCCTGAGGCGCGCATGGAAGGCGAAATCAAATTGTTCGGCGACGACATTTATTCCCGCAACGTCGAGCCGGTTGTCGTGCGCCGCCGAGTCGGAATGGTTTTTCAGAAATCAAATCCGTTTCCTACAATGTCCATTTCTGAAAATGTCACCGTCGGTCTGCGATTGAACGGCGTGCGTGAGAAAAAAATTCTCAACGAACGCACCGAGCAATCCTTGCGAATGGCCGCGCTGTGGGATGAAGTGAAAGACCGTTTGCACGCGCCCGCGATCAGTCTGTCCGGCGGACAGCAGCAACGGCTTTGCATCGCGCGCGCGCTCGCCGTGCAGCCGGAAGTTTTGCTCATGGACGAACCCGCGTCCGCGCTCGACCCGCTCGCCACGTCGAAAATCGAGGAGTTGATCCTGCAATTGAAAAAGGATTACACCATCGTCATCGTGACGCACAATATGCAGCAGGCCGCGCGCGTGTCGGATTTCACCGCGTTTTTTTACATCGGCGAGCTGGTTGAATTTGACGCGACGACAAAAATTTTCACCAGTCCGTCGAAGAAACAGACGGAAGATTATGTGACAGGACGGTTCGGTTGAGTTAATTTCAAATCAATTTATGGAAAATCATTTTGAAGCGGGACTCGACACGTTGAAGCAAAAACTGCTGACGATGGCCAGCCACGCCGAGACCGCCGTCAATCAGGCCGTGCAGGCGCTCGTCCAGCGCGACACCGCGCTCGCGCTCCGCGTCAAGGAAGACGACAATGTCATTGACCAGTTTGAAGTCGAGATTGACGAACTCGCCATCCAGCTTTTGACCAAGGCGCCGCTCGCGACGAATTTGCGCCTCGTCACCGTCGCCATGAAAATTTCGCAAGACCTCGAACGCATCGGCGACGAGGCGTCCAAAATCGCAAAGCGCGCGCGCGACCTTTCGCTTGAACCGCCGGTGAAGATCAATCTGGATTTGCCGCGCATCGCCGGCCTCGCGCTCGACATGCTCAAGGCCGCGCTCGACGCGTTTGTGAACCGTGATTCCGCCGCAGCCCGCGCCGTCATCCCGCGCGACAAGGAAGTGGACGCGCTCAACAAACAAATTCACGCCGCGCTCGTGCAGCACATGGTGGAAAATCCCGACACGATTGGCCGCTGCCTCCACTGGATCGTCGCCGCCAAAAGCATCGAACGCATCGCCGACCACGCGACGAACGTGGCCGAGGACGTCGTTTATCTTTGCGAAGCGCAGGACATCCGGCACACGGGAGTGAAAAGCGGAATTGCTCCTGGATTGATATAAATCATTCACGCGGCGCACGAAATTTCTCGCCAACTTTCAACGGATTCCCTGCGAGAAACTCCTGCGCGGACAATCTCCGTCCGCCTTCGCGCTGCAATTCCAAAATCCGCAGCGCGTTTTTTCCGCAGGCGACAACAATTCCATTTTTGTCCGCCGACAAAATCTCGCCTGCTCCGCCGGATTTTTCAACGACTTCCGCCTTCCAGATTTTCAGCAGCTGCGGTTTAGTGGGGCAGGCTTCCAGCCTGCCAATGACAGGCAAGATGCCTGTGCCACTAAAAAACGTGAACGCGCCCGGCCACGGCGTGAACGCGCGCAGCCGGTTCAAAATCTTTTCCGCCGGTTCGTTCCAATCAATTTTGCCGTCCTCTTTTTTTATTTTCGCCGTGTAACTCGCGCCTCCAACGGGTTGCGGCTTTGGCAAAATTTTTCCGGCGACGTAATCTGGAATTGTTTCAACCAATAATTCTGCGCCGAGTTGCGCGAGCCGGTCGTGGAGCGTTTGCGAATTGTCTTTCGGCAAAATCGGCGTGCGGGATTGCGAAATGATTTCGCCGGTGTCCAAGCCCGCGTCCATTTTCATGATCGTGACGCCCGTTTCGGTTTCGCCGTTGAGAATCGCGGATTGGATTGGCGACGCGCCGCGATATTTCGGCAGGAGCGACGTGTGGACGTTCACGCAGCCAAACTTCGGCAAATCCAAAATGCTCTGCGGCAAAATCTGCCCGTAGGCGACGACGACAATCAAATCCGAGTTTAATCCGCGCAGTTCGGAAATGAATTTTTCGTCGCGCGCCTTCGCGGGTTGCAAAACCGGCAATTTCAATTTCTCCGCCAGAATTTTCACCGGCGAAAATTGCAGTTTCATTTCGCGGCCTTTGGGTTTGTCCGGCTGCGTGACGACGGCGGCGACGGAAAAAGTGGGACGGGCATCTTGCCCGTCATCTGACAGGCTGGAAGCCTGTCCCGCTAATTTTTCCAGACTGGCGCAGGACAGTTCCGCCGTGCCCATGAAAATGATTTCCAATTTTTTCATCGCAACAGCCGAAGTAAGCCGGCCCGTTTCAAAAGAATGGAGCGGACTCACGTCCGCTGCTGCAAATTTTTAAGCTTCACGACGCGCTTGAGGATGTCGAAAAAAGTTTCCACCGGCGTGCCGTCGGTGTTGATGCGGTGGACCAGTTTTTTTCCGTAAAAATTCAGCACGGGCTTGGTTTCCTTTTCGTAGATTTTGAGCCGCTCGCGGATCACGTCGAGGTTCGCGTCGTCGAGACGGTTGTCCTTGAGCGCGCGTCGCTGGAGGCGCGTGACGAGGTTTTCCTTGTTGGCGCTCGTGAGATAAAAAACGGCGATGACATCGAGCGTGTCCTTCAATATCTTGGCCTGCGGCACGCTGCGCGGAATGCCGTCGAGCACCAGTGTGTCGGTGGCGGGATGAAACCGCCCGACGTGCGTGCTGTCGTCAATGCACTTCCGCCAAAGTTCAATGGTCGGCTGATCCGGCACGAGCCGTCCGTGGCTGGAAAATTCAAGAAAGGTTTTTCCAAGTTCGCTGTCGTGGCGCAGGCTGCGGAAAACGTCGCCGCACGCGCAATGGAAAAAACCTGGGATCGAGCCAAGTGCGCGTCCGTGCGTGCCTTTGCCTGAGCCGGGCGCGCCGAACATTAAAATCGTGCGATATTTCAAGCGTCCTTGTGTTTGAGTTGGATTTCCTGGATTTCGGCGAACGGCACCATTTCCTCGCAACTTGCCCCGCCCTTGACGATCTCAAAATGCACGTCGTCCTGCGCGATGCGCACGATGCGCTGCACGAGAAATTCGCCGCGCATGGTTTTCACAATCAGCACCATGTCCTTGTCAATGTCGCGGCGGACGACGCTGAAAAATCCCGGAAACTTCGTCTCAAAAAACCGGCGGTTGAACGTGAATTGTCCGCGCTGGAAAACCTGCGCCGCCGGCGCGCCGGACGACGTTCCGGGCGGCTGCCACGACGCCGCGACAATGTGAATTTCCTCCGGCGCCGTCTGCTGCTGCCCCGGCACGCTGAAAGTTTGCGCCTCGGACTCCGTCACCGACTCGGCTGGCACGGCTTCGGGTTGCACAACCGTCGGCATCGAAAGCAAAATGACCGGCCCCAAAAACGGCAGCACAGCCGCCACGCCCACTCCCAATCCGATTGGACGCGCGCGAAAGATGGCCACTTCAAATCCCGCGTAAATGTTCGCCGCGTAAATCAACAGCAGCGCGAGCAGCCCGACGGAAGAAGAAAACAGCGCGCCAATCAGGGATTCTTTCGGCGGCAATTCCAGGCGCGACACGTCCCCGACTTTCACCTCCGGTTTTTTCGGGCGCTCCGATTCCGTGATTTCGATGAACGGCTCGACGAACGGCTTGATTTTTGGATCAGCCGCCAGTTGTTTCAATCCGTCCTGCGAAAATTTCGTCCACATCACGTTCGTGTAAGTGTCGTCCGGCATATGCAGCATCAGGCCGGTGTCGGTGGACTTGACGATGTCGCCCGTCAGCGACGAGCCGTCGGCCAGCGCGAACGTGTCCGCGCGCGCGGCGGCGATCAGCCCGCACAGCCAGAGGCCGAAAATTGTCCAACGGAGTTTGCGCACGGAAAAGTTTTAACAAATGAAAATGTGTTGTGAAAGAAAATTCAACGCGCCGCCGGATGAACCTTTTGTGTTCACGCAAAAACTGAATATGTATGCAGTGCATTGAAACAAAACCAGCCGGAACGATTTCTCGCTCCGGCTTTGTTCTCTGAACTCTCAACTGGCCTACATCACCATGTGGCTGACGGGATCGCTCCAATCGGAATAACCCGTGCTGCCGCCCACGCCACGGGCTTGCACCGAGTAAGTGTTGCCCGGCGTCAATCCACCCACCACGATGCCGCGCGCCTGCGTGAACACGCCCGCCGGCAACCAGCCGCCGCCGTTCTTGACCTGCACTTCATACGCCCGCGCATTGTCCACGCCCTGTAGTCGCACCACCAGTTGCGTGCTCATGCCGTTGTCAATCTCCACGATGTTCGGCGTGGCCAGCGGCGTTTGCGTCTTGCTCGTGCTGTTGGCCAGAAAGCCCGATGACAGCAGCAACGCCACGTCCTGTCCCGCGATGGTCTGCACATACGCCGCCGTTTTGCGCAGCGCCGTCACCAGCGCGTCGCGCGCGGCATTTTTCACGGCGGTCAATTGCGTGCCTCCCTGCGCCGCCGCCGCCATCGCGTTTTCAAACGTCGTTTGCAGCGCGCCCATGTCCGCCAATGCGACCGGCGGCGTCGGGAAACCGGCGTTCCCCGTCAGGCTCGTGATGATGTTGCTGGTGAATTCATCCAGACTGGCGTCTGAATACTCGGCAAAGCCGAGATTTACCCTGTAGTTGTTCATGTTGTGTTTTTGGTTAATGCCCCGATTGGAAGTTTATGCGGCCACCCGACCATCCCGGTCAAGTGTTCCAATCCGGTGGCGGTTTTGGAATCAGCACTAGCCATGCCAGCCGGAAATGCCGCGACCGCCCGTGGAAAAAATGAAACCGTGAAACGGAAAAACTTTGTCCCGTCAGCGGATGATGAAGCTCCATCTGCCATTTCCGCTGCTCCGTCCAAGGCGGACGGAGGTTCGTTTGTCCCTGACGAACCGGCGGAAAAGATTTTCGGGGTTCCGTCCGGCCCTTCCGCAACTCCGTTTGTCCTTTCCGAACCTTCGTTCAAGATGGACGGAGTTGCGTCTGTCTTTTTCAAGGTTTCCGAAAAGATTTTTGGAGGTTTGTTTGCCGTCGGGAAAATTTCCTTTTTTCCTTCCGAACCTCCGTCCGCAACTGGAAAAACTCCCGAACTGTCCAAAATCTGGAAGGACACTGGCTGAAAACGGGACAATTGGAAGCAACCGCCGTCAGAGGTCGGCAACCAAATCGCGCACCTTCACTTTTAGGGCTTTGGCGATTCGAGCCAATGTTTCCACTGTGACTTTATATTCAGCACGTTCGATGTTCCCTATGTAATTCCGTGCAACATTTGCCTTTTCTGCGAGTTGCTCTTGACTCAAACCAGCTTTAATTCGTTCAGATCGGATTGTTTCACCGAGGATTTTGGATATTTTGTTTCGCTGTGGCACGACATGGCAGCAAACCAAGAATACCCACGGCGCTCTACCAAGCACACTTGGTATTTTTCCGCTTGACTGCCCCGGTTGAGGTGTATATTCTCTTGCTGGTTTCAGGAGAAGTGCGTCGAAAACTTATGAAAAATTTAATCTCACGCAGGAGTCGAGGTGACGACCTGCCGCGACGGTGCGCGAGCACGGCGGAGACTCAAACTTCAATTCCCGCTGCGGGCTTTATTTCAATCAGAGCCTTCTTACGTCGGCTGCTACTGGGTTTTGGATTCATTGCCGCATTAAGCCTGCTCCACGCGCAAGAGGCGGGAACGCCTGTAGTAGGCGGAACCGATTCGCTGACAGCCATGGAAAATCAGGACGTCAGCGGCCTTTCTGACCTTGAAGTTGAATTGAAGGCGGTTGAAATGACGGAACCCGAACCGGCGACGGCTGCGCCATTGTTTGGAAATTTTTATTCGGCGCAGCACGCGCCCGGGAGTCAAAACCCGTGGCCGCCCTTGCCGACGAATATAAAGGGCGCGCCTTTTTGGGCTCTTGGCGGCAATTTTTATCTGCTGTCCGACCTGACGGTCAACTACAGCCAGCCGGTCAAATCCAAGTCAACGGCCAAAACCGTCGGCGGGATGGAGGCGATGGACGTGCCGGGCATTCCGGGCGGCGGTGGGACGAATGACGGCGGCGGTTACACGAACAATGTTCATTTCCCGCCCGTCCCGACGAATGGCTTGTGGTTGGGCATTTCCAATGTTTCCGGCGGGCTGGCGCATCTGAACCTGATGAACGCGACGGATTCGGTTTATGAAATCTACAGCACGGTTGCGCTGGTCAACGGCAGCAACAACTGGAGCATCGAGGGGGAACTGTGGCCGACCAACGGGCAGACGAACGTGATGCCCTTCACGGTTCAAGAATTGGACCGGACGAACGCCCTTTTCGTCTGGGCGCGGGACTGGACGGGCGTCACGTCCGATGGCAATGAAACGCCGGAATGGTGGTTTTGGAAATACTTCGGGACGGTGGACTTGTCGGACACGAACCTCGACAGCACGGGCGAGAACACGCTCCTTGTTGATTACACCTACGGCGTGGATCCCAACGTGATTCAATTTTCGTTGCAGTTCACGAACAATTACGTCAACAGCAGCCCGGCTTACGGCTCGGTGACGATTCAAGGCGGCGTGCCGGGTTACGAGGCGGTTTTGGTGAACGACACGAATCTGGCGGATGCCAGTTGGCAGCCTTACAGTTCCACCAACATCATTGTCCCGCTGAATTCGGGCGACGGACTTTACAATGTGATGGTCGGTTTAAGAGGATTGCCCTCGGACGCGACGCCGACATGGGTGGGAACGCAACTGACCTTGAACACGGTTGCGCCAGTTCTGACCGTCACCAATCTCGCGCCGGGCGGCACGGTTTCCGTGCCGATGATCCAGTTGCAAGGGCTGGTCAACGAATCCTTGAGCAGCCTGACCTTTGACGTGAGCAATGCCGCCGGTATTTTCACCAATCAAACGGGCTATTGTCAGCCGACGTTTTACGACACCAACCTGCTGGATTTCACGACCAACACTTTCCAGTGCTACGACATTCAACTGACCAACGGCGTGAACAGAATCACGCTTCATGCAACGGACGTTGCAGGCAATACCACGACGACAAATTTCAGTTACACGTTGAGCTATGCGGGCGTGACCAATGCGCCCGCATTGACATTGCTCTGGCCGCCGAACAACACGCCGATTGGCGGAAGCAACGTGACAATTCAGGCGCAAGTGGACGATGCGACGGCAACCATTTCTGCATCCGTCAACAGCAACGTCGTTCAAGGATTGGTGGAACGCAGCGGATTGGTCTGGCTGCAAAACCTGCCGTTGAACAGCGGCACGAACGTGGTGACGATTACCACCACGAGTGCGGCTGGAAATTCGAGCACAAACACGCTGAATGTTGTCGAAAGCTCCGTGAACCTGACGATAGACCCGATTTCTGACGACCAGTTGAACCAATCATCCGTCACGGTGACGGGTTCGGTGAGCAGCGCCAGTTACAACGTCTGGGTCAACGGGATTGAAGCCACGGTGTCGGGCGATCCCGTTTGGGAAGCGACCAACGTGCCGGTGAGCGCGACAGGGACGGCTTCCCTGCTGGTTCAAGTGGGGACGGATTTGAGCCACATCATCGCCTCGCAGACGATGAACCAACCGCAGTCGGCGCTGGTGGCCTTGATGAGCTATTCGACTCATCTGTTCGGTGCGGGAATGGGCATGTATGGACCGTTCAGCTATCAAGAAGATGACAACTGGACTTTTCAGGCGGGCGGAAATGAGGTTGGATATGGTGATTCCACGGGACAATTCGGCGGTCAGAACGATGGCGCGTGGTCAACCAATTTTGCGGCGGGGGACGGCGGTTTTGATCCGATTGATTCCTCTGAGGTGGGAACATGGGAAAATGTTTCAACTTTAGACCAAGGGCCATGGGCG
This sequence comes from Verrucomicrobiia bacterium, assembly GCA_036490295.1. Classification (GTDB taxonomy): domain Bacteria; phylum Verrucomicrobiota; class Verrucomicrobiia; order Limisphaerales; family UBA11358; genus UBA11358. The sequence goes on from DASXED010000107.1 coordinate 13,954, forward strand.
TTTGAAGAAATCCACACGCGAACCCGGGTGATGATCGAGCCGCCGGGACAGGCGGCGATTGGACAGACGGCGCTGTATCTGGTGAAGGTTCAGGCTTATGATTCCTCCGATTCTGAATTTGAGTGGGAATGGCCGACGGTGCCCCCACAGGAAATGAGCATTGACGGACTGGCGTTGACGCCAGACCCGGAGGATGGAAG
>DASXED010000080.1:0-23665 GCA_036490295.1 Verrucomicrobiia bacterium
TATTTTTTTATTTTTCGAGATTATTCTGGCGACAAACAATGGTGCCAAACTGGTAGGGCGGGCAGTCCTCTGCCCGCCGAACGCGTGGATTGACAACCGGCGGCGCGCACGGAGTGACGCGCCCTACCCAGATTGTCTGTCATGTGCATAATCCCAAAAACTGCGACTCAATGCTTGATTTCCCCGGCGGTTGTGGAATCTTTGTTTTCATGTTCAGAAGATTCAGCCTGCTTTTATTGCTGATGGCTTTGTTTGGGTGTGGAATAACCAAGGCCACGACGTTTCTGACGTTGCAAAGCACTTATCTCGGCGATGGCTGGTTCCAATATCAGATGAATGTGATGAACGACCCGTTTTTCACGGAAGCAGACATCACCGACCTCCAAATCATTTTCACAAACCAGATTGACCAGACTGATGGCACGGCGGGCTGGAGTTATCAGGGGACAAATGAATGGGAATTCACCAACGGTTATCCGGCGCGGCCTTACTCGGAAACGTTCCTCATCCGGAGTTCGGAAACTTCATGGCGATTGGCCACAAATGTTTTTGACGGTGCGCTGATGCTTTTCTCGCTGTTTCCGACAGATTTCAATCCGATGGCCGTTGAGTCGGGCGTGATCAGCGGAAACATCGTCGGCAATGGCTGGCTGCCATGTCTGGTGCCGTGCGACACAGCGGATGCCGATGGTTCGCCAACGAATTTTCTTTATGTGTTGAAATTGCTGCCGGATGTGACCATCAACCAATTGATTCAAACGAATGGAAATATTTATGGCGTGGATTTCACATGGGATTCCGACTCAACATTTTTGATCCAAGGCTCGACGAATTTGAACAATTGGACGAATATCGGCTACATCTGGAGTTATCCGCCGGAAACGGTCTGGACGACGAACACACCATTGAATAATTACGGACAATTCTTCCGTGTGGAATTGGTTGCGGACGGTCATGCGACCAATTTGCCGCCGTTGACGTCGGCTTTGGCGTTTCCATCAAAAACCAAAGCCAGTGTGTCCTCAACAACGCCTCGTGTGACCGGCTCACAATTTGTAAATGGAAAGTTCCTTGTCAAGGTCGCCACACAATCCGGTCAGATGGTGTTGGTTCAGGCTATGAATTCGCACGGCACAATCTATCAATCACGGCAGGTCACAGCAAAAGGAACTTCAGTGACGGCAACTTTTGATGTGGGTAATCTGCCTAATCCAGTCTTTTTTAACGCAGTCGCTGCGCAGTAAAGCGTTTGGTTGCAAAACAACTTCTTCGATACGCCAAAATCAATTGCACATTTTTATGCTTTCTCCCAATGCGGTTAGATTTTGCGCGTGGAAGTTTGCGAATCCATTGTGTGTCCGTTTTGCGGGAAGGCGTCTGAAGTAGCCATTGACACGAGCGCGACGCCCATTTTTGCGGCGTTTGCACCCGGCGTTGTTTGCCTGCTCTTTGGAATGAATTTTTGTTGGACTTTCGTTACCTTCCGGCGCAAACTGCCGTCATACTTTTGACAGGGAAATGTTATGGCCCGGCTTCTGATCAAAACGGAAGGGTTGAAACAGCAGGCGCTCGAATTGCGCCTCGGCGTCAACCGCGTCGGGCGCGACCCTGATTCTGATTTTTCCATCAATCATCCCACCATTTCCACAAACCACTGCGAACTGGTCGTGTCGAGCGACGGCGTGCTGCTGCGCGATTGCGATTCGACCAACGGCACGTTCATCAACGGCGATCCGGTCCGGGAAGCGCGGCTGCTTCCCGGCCAGACGGTGAACCTGGGCAGCGTGGAATTGTTCGTCGAGAACACCGACGTCAACGTGGCGATTCCGCAGTTTGAGCGGGAACGTCCCAAGCCGCCGGTAGTGCTGGACGACGGCTCGATTTTGTGCCCGCGCCACGCGCCAGCCGCCGCGACTTACAAATGCACGCACTGCAAAGAGGTGATGTGCGACAGTTGCGTTCATGTGATGAAGCGCAAAGGCGGCCCGCCGCTTTTCCTCTGCCCGCTTTGCAGCCACAAGTGCGAGCCGATCCATGTCGCCAAATCGAAAAAGAAAAAAACATTCCTCGGCTATTTGCAGGACACCGTGCGGCTCAAATTCAAACACTTCGCCGGACGCGAGAAATCGGAGAAATAATGCACGACGGAAAAACGCCGCGCGAAATCCATTCAATTTTTTTCCAAAAACCGCCGGATCATTTTCTCCAGCGCCGAAATCCAGAGCGGATGTTCGTTCAAACACGGAATTTGCGCGAACTCTTTTCCGCCCGCAGATAAAAATGTCTCGCGCCCGCGAATGGAAATTTCTTCCAGCGTTTCCAGGCAGTCCGAAACAAATGCCGGGCAGATGACCAGAAGTTTTTTGACGCCACGCCTCGGAAATTCCGCCAGTTCAAAATCCGTGTAAGGCTTCAGCCACGGGTCGCGGCCCAGCCGCGATTGAAACGACGTGGAGAATTTCCCCGATGGAATTCCGGCTTTTGCGACAAACGCCGCGACCGTTTTGAAACACTGCGCGCGATAACACGTCGCGTGCGCCGCGCTTGAAACCTCGCAGCAATTTTCCTTTGCAAGACAATGGCAGCCGGTCGGATCGGATTTTTTTATTTGCCGCTCCGGCACGCCGTGAAAACTGAACAGCAAATGGTCAAAATCTTTTTCCAGAAATTCCTTCGCAACCGCCGCGAGCGCCGCGATGTAATCCGGCGCGTCAAAATACGGCGGCTGGATTTCAATCCGCATCTGCGGCGCGATTTTGGCCGCGACTTCCTTCACGCGCTCGACCGCCGATTCGTAACTGGCCATCGCATAATGCGGAAACAGCGGAATCAAAAACAATTCATCCACGTTCGCCTCTCGCAATTTCCGAATCGCGCTTTCAATCGAAGGATTCTGGTAGCGCATCGCCAGTTCCATCGGCACATTCACGCGCTCCTGCAATTTTTTTTGCACATTGCGGCTCGTGACGATGAGCGGCGAGCCTTCCGGCGTCCAGATGGTTTGATAAGCGTGCGCGGATTGTCTGGGGCGGTTGACGAGAATCATCCCGACGACGAACCGCCGCAACAGCCACGGCGTGTCAATCACGCGGCCGTCCATCAGGAACTCGTTCAAGTAACGCCTCACGTCGCCAACTGAAGTCGAGTCCGGCGAACCGAGGTTGACCAGCAAAATTCCCTTGCTCATGTGGAAAAATTAAACCACGAATGGACGCGAATGAACACTAATCCGTCAACCTCGCGGTTAAAATCAATTCGTGTTTATTCGTGTCCATTTGTGGTTAAAAACTTTGCAACGTGTTCGGACATATTGCAGCCGGACACAATCGAATCGCCCAGCGAAATGCCGTCGCGAAAATGTCCGGCGAAAAAAAGTCCGGCGGCTTTGTTTTCGATTTCATTCATCAAATCCTTGAATTTTCCGTAGCCGACATTGTATTGCGGGATCGCCTTTGGATAAAGCGCGACGTTTTGAAAAACCGGCCTGCCGTTCACGCCAAGCAAAACGCGCAAATCTTCGCAAACCAGTTCAACCAGCTTTTCCGGCGGCAACAACGCCAGTTCCGGCTGCCGCTCGCCGCCGACGTAACTGGTGAGCATGACAAAATTTTCCGGAGCGCGGTTCGGAAACAGCGACGATGAAAAAATCGTGCCGAGAATTTTAAGATTTTCAATTTTTGGAATCAACATTCCAAAACCGTCGAGTGGATGCGCCACGTCCTCGCGCCGGAAGCCCAAAACGACACTCGCGACCGGCGGATGGCGGATTTCGGAAAACGGTGTAGTGGCACAGGCATCTTGCCTGTGAGTTTCAGCTTCTGCCAACACAGGCTGGAAGCCTGTGCCACTAATTACCAACTCCGCCAGCTTGTAAGCCGTGCCGCAATAAATTACCGCGCCGTGTTCAACTTCTCCATTTGAAGTCGAAACTTGCCAGCCACTTTTTGTTTGCAGAAGTTTTGTGATTTGCGTGTTCAACTTTAATGAATCTCCAAGCTGTGCCGCCAATGCATCTGGCAAAACCTGCAAGCCTTCGTCGAAGGAAAACATTCTGGCGTCGCGCCGGGAAATTTCTCCGGATTTTTGTTCACTTGCGCCGAAAAATTGACCTTTGAGAAGCGAACCGTATTTTTGTTCTGCTTCAAGAAGTTTTGGAAACGCGTGCTGAATCGAAAGTTTGTGCGGATCGCCGGCGTAAATTCCGGCGACGAACGGGTCAACGGCGCGGTCAAGAAATTCCCGGTTCAACCGGCGCAAAACAAATTCGGCGACGCTTTCTTCCACGCCGTCGCGGCGCGGCGGCACGAACGGTTCGCGCGCCAAAGCAAATTTCGCGCGGGCGGAAAAAAGTTTCGTCGTCAGAAATTCCTTTTGCGACGACGGCATCGCAATCGGTTTTTTGTCGCGGACGACGTAACGGTTTTTTGCAGCGGGACTTGGATAAATCCGGCGCGATTCAAGGTTCAAATCGCGGATGAGTTCGGAAATTTTCGGCGAGGTTTCAAGAATTGTGTTCGGCCCAAACTCGGCGAGAAAACCATTTTGCCGCAGTGATTGAATGACGCCGCCCGCCCGCGCGCCGGCTTCATAAACCGTGACCGGCACGCCGCCGCGTTTCAGATAAAACGCCGCCGTCAAGCCTGTGACGCCCGCGCCGATGATGGCGACGGATTTCATGTGAAATGATTTTGCCTGCGCACAAAAACATTTAGCCACAGTTTGCCGCGCCGAAGCAAGCGAAGGCGGAAATTAAACAAGTGATTTGCGCCCAAAGGCAAAAGCGGATTTAATTGCAGGCTTGCCGCGCGCGCATGAACGGTGAACATTTTGCGCGCCGCGCTGTCTTTTAGTTGTTGGACAACGGCGGGAATTGAAATTGAAAACATTTGATTTTCATCAAGGATTGCGAAACTGTGGATTGAATTTATCCACGGTCGTCGCCGTTTTGATTTTGGCGCTGTGGTTTGCGGCCGCGCCGGCGCGCGCGGCGACTTTCACCGCATCGCTGGATCACGACACCATCACGCTCGGCGAAAGCGCGACGCTGTCGCTGACGTTCGACGGCGGCTCGCCCAAGAGCGTGCCGCTGCCGCCAAACGTGTCCGGCCTGCAAATTTCCTACGACGGGCCGTCAAGCCAGTTCAGCTTCATCAACGGCCAGACCAGTTCGACGATCACGCACCATTTTACGATCACGCCGAGGCAGACGGGCGAGTTCACCATTCCCGCGCTCGCCGCCAGCGTGGACGGGCAGCAATTGCGCAGCCAGCCGGTGACATTGACCGTGCTGACGGCCAGCGCGCCGCCGGCCGCCGCCATCAATTCCGGCTCGCAAATCGCGTTCATGAAACTGTCGCTGCCGAAAAAGGAAATTTACGCGGGCGAAGTCGTCACCGCCGAACTGGATGTTTATCTGCGCGACGACGTTCAAAATTTCAGCAATCCCCAACTGACCGGCACGCCGGCCAGCGGTTTCACCGTCGGCAAAATCATGCCCGGATCAGCGCGCCGCGCGCAGATTGGCAACCGGGTTTATACGGTTTTTCCCATTTTCGTCGCGCTGACGGATTTGCAAAGCGGGGACTTGAGCGTCGGGCCGTTCACGTTGAACGCGACACTGCTCGTGCCAGCGTCCAATCAACAGCAAACGCAAGACCCGTTTTTCCAGCAATTCGGCATCCACAGCCCGTTCGTAAATTCCGGCGAAGAAAAACAAGTCACGCTGGCCACCGACACGCTGAACGTGGAATCGCTGGCGCTGCCGGCGGAAAATGTCCCGGCCAATTTCAACGGCGCGGTCGGCAATTACACCATGACCGTCACCGCCGGGCCGACGAATCTTGCCGTCGGCGATCCCATCACCATCCGCGCGCAGATTTCCGGGCGCGGCGCGTTCGACGCGCTCGCGCTGCCCGACCAGTCCGTGTGGCATGACTTCAAAATTTTCCCGCCCACGTCGAAAGTTGAAACGACCGACCAGCTCGGCATCAACGGCAGCAAAACTTTTGAAGAGATCGTCGCGCCGCAAAACGCGGACGTCCGCGCGCTGCCGCCGTTTTCATTTTCATTTTTTGATCCCGAACAAAAAATTTACCGCACGCTCACGCGACCGGCGGTGCAACTCGCCGTCCGTTCCGCCGGAACCACGCCCGCGCCCATGATCGCCGCGACGAAACCCGCCGCCGCTGAAAATCCGCCGCCGCAACAGGACATCCTGCCGCTCAAGGAAAATCCCGGCGCGCTCGCGCAAACCGGCCCGCCGTTCGTGACGCGCCCGGCGTTTCTCGCGCTGCAAAGTTTGCCCGTGCTCGCGTTTCTCGCCGCGTTCGTCTGGCGCAGGCGCGCGGACAGCCTGGCGAACAATCCGCGTTTGCGGCGGCAATTGCGCGTCGCGCAGCTTGTCCGCGACGGCTCGAATGATTTGCGCCGGTTCGCGGCGGAAAATAATCCAGACGAATTTTTCGCCGCGCTGTTCCGCTTATTGCAGGAGCAACTTGGCGAACGGCTGGATTGCCCGGCGTCGTCCATCACCGAAAACGTGATTGACGAACACCCGGTTTTGCGCGGCGCGCCCAAGGAAACTCTCGATGAATTGCGCGAACTTTTCCAGCTTTGCAACCAGGCGCGCTATGCGCCCGTGCGCGGCAGCAGCGAATTGAATTCCGTCGCCGCGCAATTTGAAAAAGTCGTTGGCGAGGTTCAGAATTTGAAAGCATGAAAAACCATTTTTCATTCCAACTTTGTAGGAGACGACGTAAGGAGTCTCTGATTTGCCGCCGATTTGAGCCTCGTCACCTCGGTTCCTACTGGATTTTAGTTCTGCTCGCGCTGGTTTTCGCCGGAAAAATTTTCGCGGTGGACGTTGCGGGGGATTTTTCAGCGGCAAACAAATTTTACGCCGAGGGAAAATTTGCGGACGCCGCGACCGCCTACGAAAAAATCCTCGCGTCCGGAGAAACTTCGCCGAACCTTCTTTTCAATTACGGCAACGCGGAATTCAAGTCCGGCAATCTGGGCAGGGCGATTGCCGCGTTTCGCCGCGCCGGATTGCTCGCGCCGCGCGACTCGGAAATCCGCGCCAACCTCGATTTCGCGCGCAATCAAGTCCAGGGCGCGACGCTGCGTGAAAGCCGCTGGGAAAACTGGCTCGGCTCGTTGACGCTCAACGAGTGGACGTTTCTTGCCGTCGCCGCGTTTTGGCTGACGTTTGCATTGCTTGCGGCGACGCAACTTCGCCCGGCGCTCAAAACGGCGCTGCGCCGTCTCACATTTGTCGTTGGCATCGTCACGATTTTTTCGGGCGCGTGCCTCGGCGCGGACGCCGCAATTTATTTTTCAAAACAAACCGCCGTGATTGTTGCGCCGGAAGCGACGGCGCGCAGCGGGCCGTTTGACGAGGCGCAAAGCGTGTTCACGGCGCGCGACGGCGTTGAATTGGCCGTATTGAGCCGCCGCGACGACTGGCTGCAAGTCACCGACGGCTCCGGGAAAATCGGCTGGCTGCAAGACAAGCAGGCGGAAGTTTTGCCCGGCGGTTGAAACAGCCTCAAATCGTGCGTCCTGGTATTTTGGCAGAAAATTATTTCCAAACGCCAAGCTGAACGAGTTCTTTCGTCGCGATTTTAGCCCAGCCGCGATTGGCCTTCGGGCTTGCCGGGCTCGGATGCAAAATTTGCCCGACTTTGATTTCCAAATCCTCCGCAACAATTTCCGCGCGTTCCTTTGCCCAGCCGCCGATGCCGATCAGCCATTCCGGTTCGAGAATTTCCAGAACACGATGCAAATGCTCGTCGCAGATTTTGAGCAACCGGCTTTTTTCTGACGGCGGCAATTTGTTCGGCGTGAAGTTCGCGCCGCGTTGCTCCACAAATGCCAGCGGACAATAATTGGCGACGAAATGTTCCTTGAAAAATTTCTCCGGCGAACCGAATCGTTCCGCAAAAAGTCCCCAAAGCCTTCGTCCGCTTACTTCTGAATTTGGACAATCGAAGCCGAGCACCGGACGTTTGGGATTATAGTGTTCCGGCTTTCCGATCTTCGCGGAAATTTTCAACCAATCGCGAACCGCCGCGACTTCGCCAAATGGAATTCCCGTTTGCACCATGCCGAACGGCCCCGGATTCATGCCGAGAAAAACGACGCGCTTTTTGCCGTCGCCGAATTTGCGCAAATATTTTTCATGCGCCGCCCACGCGTAATCCAGCGGATTATAGACGTGCGTGACCGGCGGCTTGAATTTCAAACGATCCACTTGCTTCGCCAAATCTCGTGCCGACACAATGAGCTGTCTGCTTTCGCTCATCGGATTATTTTTCTTCCAAACCACTGCCCTGAACGTTCTTCTGCGTGAGCAACGCGCCTTTGTAGCCGGTGACGTGGATGTTTTGCAATTTCGCGCCGACGATGTTCGCCAACGCAATGCCGTTCGTGCAATTGCCGCTGATATTTTTCAAAACCAAACCATTCAGCGGCTTTTCAGGCGCGATTTTCGTCGCGTCCACCAACGTTGGGCAATTCGTCACGCGCACATTTGAGAAACAATAATTCCGGCCCAACGGGTAACCGGCAATTCCTTCGACCGGATCGTCCGCCGTGTTTTCATTGCCCGAACTGATTAAATTCACGCGCAGAAATCCACCGCCGAGGATGTCCAGATCGTCGCCGGAAATATTTTCAATTGTTCCCGCGCGACCGATTCGCGTCTTGATGTAAATTCCAAAAGTGCGGCTGGTCATTTTGCATTTTTCAATCCGCACGTTGCGGATGCCGCCGGAGGTTTCGCTGCCGATGCCGACTGCGGCATAGCGGCGTCCGTTCAACGTGCAATGCGAAATCAAAACGTCTTCCGTCGGTTTGCCGAGGCGCGCGCCGTCCATGCCGCGACCGGATTTGAGGCTGATGCAATCGTCGCCGGTGTTGATGTCGCAATTTTCGATGCGGACATTTTTGCACGAGTCCACGTCAATGCCGTCGCGATTGCCGATGATTTTCAAATTCTTAATTTCAACGTCGGTGCAATAAGTCGGATGCGTCGCCCAATTGCCGCCTTGCGTCACGGTGAAATTTTCCCAGCGAACGTCGTTACAGGAAATCGGTTCAAGAACGACAGATCCGCGCGGATTTTGCGGCGCGGCGACAGCGGGATTTCCTTCGATGCGGCCCGGCCCGATGATTCCAATGTGGTCAACATTCGCAGAATAAATCAGCGCGCGGCGTCCCGGCTGCCAGCGGCCTTCCCAGCGGATGTCCATCATCGGATAATCGTCCGCGTCGCCGCTGCCGATGATGACGCTGTTCGTTTCGAACCGAAGAATCGTGCGATTGCCAATCTGCACGCTGCCGATGAGAAATTTTCCAGCAGGAACAACAACTTCGCCGCCGCCGGAAACAGCGCAGGCGTCCAAGGCCTTTTGAAAGGCAATCGTGTCTTTGTTCGTGCCGTCGCCGATTGCGCCAAAATCGCGGATGTTGAATTGCGCGGTTGGTGTTTTCGCAAATGCAGCAACGGCGAATGCAAATAAAATTATTGCGGCGGAAAAAGTTTTCATTTTGGCGCGATGGAATTTGTCGAGGTTTCTTCCGGCGGAAATTGATCGAACTTCCGGTGATGATCAATTCCGCGCAATTGTTGGTCGGCGAAATCAAGCGCGGCGTTCCAATCTTCCGGCGTCAATGCGTGCCGGTGCGGTTCGTAATTTACGCCCACGCGATCCGCGCTCACGCCGAGAAATTCATAGACCGGCTTCGCCGCGAGCACGGTTTGTTTGACGGCGTTCGGCACGCAATTTTGATCGTCCGTTCCTTCAATCGAAATCCACGGGCGCGGCGCGGTCAGCGCGACGAACCAATGCGCGTCGAACGGCAATTTTTCCATTTGCCCGGTGAATTCGGCGAGTCGCGGCACGAAGTAATATCCAAATTTTCGCGTCATGTCCTCGACGCCTTCCTTGCCGCCGCGACCCGGGCCGCAAAAACGATACGCGCCCGTGCCCGCGCCGCTCGATCCGGCGGGCGCACCGAGCGAAATGCGTTCGTCGAACGCCGTTGCGACCATCGTGAGTTTGCCGAGCCGCGAATGGCCGAGCGCGATGATTTTATTTTTGTCCACGAACGATTGCGTTTCCAGATAATCCACAATGCGCGAAAGTCCCCACGCCCAGCCGTAAAGCACGCCCCAGTCGTAATTCGGATACGCGGGATAAAATGAATTCGTGCGGAAGTTCGGATTATCTTCGCCGCATTGCGTGTAGCGATATGTCACGACGGCGTAACCGCGATTGAGTTCGTTCGTAAATCCGCGGGCGGCGCGTTCGGGATCAACCGGCGCGTTGAAATTGAATCGCGGACGCGCCGCTGAATTTGTCGTCGCGGCAAATTGATTTGTATTTGTCTCAATTGATCGCGCGGAAGAATTGTTCGTGACACCAACGCCCGGCGTTCCGAAGAACGACGGATTGATGATCGTCGGAAATGGTCCTTTGATTTTTGCCGGCGTAAAAATCGCGATGTCCAATCCCAATTTCTTTTCCGGGCCGAAACTCAAATGCACGAGGCGAAATTTCACCGTGCCATCGAGCAAAGTTTTTGATTGAATGTCCTTGCCGCTGACATTTCCCGGCGGCGGCGGCGCGTGGCCGAGTTCGTAATGCTCCAGAATTTCCTTCATTTCCTCGCGGCGCGCCGGCCATTGCGCGACGCTTGTGATTTTTGTGCCGTCGAGCATCGTCATCACGTCCGGCAAATTGGTTTGCACGGGTAAATCCTTCACGTCGGGAAACACGAGCGGCGCGGCGTTGAGCGTGAAAACGGCGGTGGCGGCGAGGAGCAAAAGAATTGCGCGCAGGAATTTCATATAAGTTGGGCGAGATGGTTTGATTGAAAAATTGCGGCGCGGAAAATCAATGTAAAGATAATTTCGCGCCATTCATCCGGTCACTTGATTGATTCGCGCGGGAAGGAAAATTGATAAGCGCCCGCGACAAGCGAAAGTTTGGTGGTTGCGCCGGATTTATCCGCCAGCGGCTTGCCGGATTGGCGGACTTTTTCCGGCGCGACGGGCAAAATCAAATCGGCGGAAGTGTTCGGCGGAATTGTGACTTCGTAAATCATTTGATTTTTTTCAACGTGCCAGTGCGAAGAAATGATTCCGTAAGGCGAATCAAGCGAAGCTTTGACGTAAGAAAGTCGCGTTGTGAATTGCGGACGCAGGAAGAAATGTTTGTAGCCGGGTTGCGATTCGTCGGGTTGGATTCCCGCCGCGCCGGAATAAAACCACGCGCCGACGGAGCCGAGCGAATAATGGTTGAACGAATTCATCGAGGAATCCTGGAATCCGCGTTCGGGCGTCCAGCCGTCCCAACGTTCCCAAATCGTCGTCGCGCCGTTTTTCACCGAGAAAAGCCATGAAGGATATGTGTCGGTGAACACAAGCTGCCACGCGAGATCGGAGCGGCCAATTTGCGTGAGCACCGGACAAATCAAACCGACGCCGACAAAGCCGGTGGTCAAATGTCCGTTCGTTTCAACATTCTCGGCGAGCCGTTGCGCGGCCAGCGCGCGGAGATTTTCCGGCAGAAGATCAAATTGCAGCGCGAGAAGAAATGCGGTCTGGGTGTTGCCCGTGCGCGTCGCGCCGGGCGGTGGCGGCGTGTAAGGAACGGGAGCGCGGCCACGACCGCCATCAACGCCGGTGATGGAACCATCCGCGCCGACGAAGGCGGTGTTGAACGCGGCGACAATGTCCCGCCGCAGCGCATCGTATTTGGCGGCGTTTTCCGTTTTGCCGAGGATCGCGGCGGCCTTCGCGACGATGCGCGCGGAGTTGGCAAAGTAGGCGGTGTCAACGATGTTCACGGGCGTCGGGCGCGGCGCGAGATGATCGCCGACGCCGCCGGAGAAAATTAAATTAGGCGCGGTGCTTTTGCAATAATCCACCCAGCGCGCCATCTGGTCGTAGTTGTCGGCGAGAAAATTTTTGTCGCCGTAAGCAACGAACATTGCCCACGGGATGATGACGCCCGCGTCGCCCCACACGGGCCAGGAATTATTCTGGTTCGCGCGCGGCGAGACGGTGGAGAATTCGCCTTTCGGTCCCTGCGCGTCGTCCACGTCCACCATCCACTTGGTGAAGAACGCGGAAACATCGGCGTTGCGCGCGGCGGTTGGCGCGAAGACTTGCGCGTCGCCCATCCAGCCCATGCGTTCATCGCGTTGCGGACAATCCGTCGGGACGCTCAAGAAATTTCCGCGCTGACCCCAGAGAATGTTTTCGTAGAGACGATTCAATTCCGCGTCCGAACATTCAAAAGTTCCGGTTCGCGGCGTGTCCGAGCCGAGGACGATGCCGCGCAAATCTTCCGCCGTAAGTTTTCCTGGGTAGCCGGTGATTTCCACATAACGAAAACCGTGAAATGTAAAATGCGGTTCAAATGTTTCGCGCCCGCCGCCTTTGAGAATGAACGTATCTGTCGAAAGCGCGGTGCGAAGATTTTCCGTGTAGAGGCTTTCATTGGTATTGAGCATTTCGGCGTGGCGCACGGTGATGATTGTCCCGGCATCGCCGCGCGCGGAAAGACGAACGTGGCCGACCATGTTCTGGCCGAAATCTACAATCCACGCATCGCCGCGCCTGAAAATTTTCTGCGGCGTCAATTCCATCAATCTGCGAACCGGCGGACCAAGTTGCGGGTCGAGTGAAATGGAATGTTCCTCGACGACTGCATTTGACCACGCGGAATCGTTGAATGAAGATTTGTTCCAACCGGCGTCACCTTTGCGCGCGTCAATGATTTCGCCCCATTGCAAATCGGAGCCGATAATTTCACCCGCGTCCGCCTTCCACGATTCATCGGTCGCGATCAAATCCGTCGAGCCGTCGGTGTAAGTGATTTCCAGTTGCGCCGCGAAAACCGGGCGCGTGCCGTATTGCGCGAGACCCATCCAGCCGACGCGTCCGGCATACCAGCCGTCGCCGAGGACGACGGCAATTGCATTCTCTCCGTTTGAAAGCAATTTCGTCACATCATAGGTTTGAACCATCACGCGCTTCTTGTAATCCGTCCAGCCGGGATCGAGAACTGAATTATTATTTACGAGCTGGCCGTTAAGAGAAATTTCATAAACTCCGAGCGCCGTCGCGTAGAGCCGTGCTTTGACGACGGATTTCTTCGCGACGAAATTTTTCCGCAGATAACGTCCCGCACCAATCGTGTCGTCGCTGTATTTTGACGGCTGTGCATCGTATGGGCCGAGAACAGTTGCAGCAGACCAACTGGAATCGTCAAACGCGGTCGCAAACCAATCGTCATCCGGAGCCACGGCGGATTTCCATGAGCCGTCGGTGTTGAATTCGATGCGCTGGCCGTTTTCCAATTCAATTATGCCGTGCGCGGCAATGGCATTTCTTCCCGCCGAACCGGAATCGCGGCGAACGGCGCCGCGCACCGCCGCCGAACCGATAGCGATTATGTTTTTGCCCGGAGACAATTGCGCGCCGATGTCCGCGTGAAGCGGCGCGGTGCGGCTGGTGCTGCCCTGCCGCGTCGGCTGGCCGTTGACATAAATTGTGATGAGACCGTCGGCAGCCGCGTCAATGGTTGCGTCGCGGACAATTGCATTCGTCGGCAATTCAAGAATCAATCGCGCCGCAGCAGCTTGATTTGCGGTGGAACCGGCATTGATCCAAGATGATTTCGCAAATGCAGATTGCTCGATGTCATAACGCGGCAAATCGGCGGTGATCCATTTGCCGCGCCATTCGGTTGCGGAATTGAGAAGGCCAAGTTCAAACGACGCGATGTCGCTCCAGGCGGAAGGCTTATCGTCTTTGTCCCAAATGCGAACTTGCCAGAAAACCTGCGACCGCGAGCCGATCGATTTGCCCGCCCACGGAACGAGCACGGATTGATCGGAAATAGTTTTGCCGGAATCCCACAAATCTGATTTGCCGCTCTCCAAATCCGAAGCGGAAGAAGCCGCGTGGATTTGATATGCCCTCTGCACTTCGCCGATGCGATCAGACTGGAGTTTCCATGAAAGGCGCGGTTGTTGAAAACCGATGCCGACGGGATTTTCAAGATGCTCGCAATGCAATTGCCCGACTTCCACCGCACTGGCAAAAACCGTCAGCGAAAGCACAAGGCAAAATGCGCAAAGAAAATCTTTCTTCATAAACGGGATCCAGTGAGTTGCTAACAATCCACAGTGCGAGCCGCAAGCTAAATTATCAGGCGAACGGATTTCAGCCACGGATTGAACACGGATTGCGGAATGGGAAAGATTTAATCACAGAGATGCGGAGGCGCGGAGAAAAAATCCCGAAGGGGTTTAATCAAATCGCGGCGTGACGGCGACGCAATCCCGTTGGGATTTTTAATTACGCGCAAGGGTTTTGCTCTAACTCTTTACGGCGTTTTTGGCAAGATTTCCAGCGCGAGACAATAATCCTTGTAACCGACCGCTCGCCAGAACGCGACAGCCGTTTCATTTTTAACTAAAACTTCAACCGTTAGTCGTTTGCTCTTTGGCCAGATTTTTGAACGGAGAATTTCAACAACTTTGCGACCGATTCCCTTTTTGCGCTGGTTTCGCACGACGAAAAGCTGCCGCAAATAAATTTCTTCCACCTGCTCGCCATACAACGCGTAGGCAATCACATTTCCATCACTTTCAAAAATTATTGCAGCGTATTCGGAAACGAGCCAATCCTTCATGCGCTGCTCCAATTCAGGAACGGTCATTTTGTTTCGATGTCCTTCGTCGCGGATGAGTTGGTGATTCAACTCTGCAAGCAGAGCGCAATCATTCAACGTCGCGTGGCGGAAATTCATTTGAATTTATTTTTTCTGCACCTTCGCCGCGACTTTCAGGCGCAACGCGTTGAGCCGGATGAAGCCGGTGGCGTCGTCCTGGTTGTAGGCCTTGGTCGGGTCGGCTTCCATCGTGGCGATGTGCGGGTTGTAGAGGCTCATGGGGGATTTGCGGCCGCTGACCATGATGTTTCCCTTGTAGAGTTTCACGCGCACAGTGCCGGTGACGTTTTTCTGTGATTCCTCGACATAGGCTTGGAGCGCATAGCGTTCAGGCGCATACCAGAAGCCGTTATAGACCAGCTCGGCATATTTCGGGATGAGCGCGTCGCGCTGGTGCATGACTTCGCGATCCATCGTAAGACTTTCCATCTGGCGATGCGCGAAATGCAGGATCGCGCCGCCGGGCGTCTCATATACGCCGCGCGATTTCATGCCGACGTAGCGGTTCTCCACCATGTCCACGCGCCCGACGCCGTGTTTGCCGCCGAGTTTGTTCAACGCCTTCATCACGCCGAGCGGCGAAAGTTTCTTTCCGTTCACGGCGATGCAATTACCTTTGACGAAATCGAGCGTGACGAATTCAGCCTTATTCGGCGCGTCTTCGGGAAAAACGGAGAGCGTCGTGAAATAATTTTTGTTCTTCGCGTCGAACGAATCGAACCACGGGTCTTCGAGAATTCCGGCCTCGTAGGAGATGTGCAGAAGATTCCGGTCCATCGAGAACGGTTTCTTCGCGCTGGCCTGCACGGGAATCTTGTGCGCGGCGCAGTAATCAATCATCTCCTGCCGACCGGGAAATTCCGCGCGATAGCGTTCGTCGCGCCACGGGGCGATGACCTGCAAATCCGGCGCGAGCGCGGCGGCGGTGAGTTCGAAGCGGACTTGGTCATTTCCTTTTCCGGTCGCGCCGTGCGCGATGGCGTCGGCTTTTTCTTTTTTGGCGATCTCAACCATGCGCTTGGCGATGAGCGGGCGGGCGATGCTCGTGCCGAGAAAATACTGACCTTCGTAAATCGCGCCGGCGTGAATCATCGGGTAAATAAAATCGCGCGCGAATTCCTCCTGCAAATCGTCAATGTAAATTTTGGACGCGCCGGTCTTGAGCGCCTTGGCTTCGAGGCCGTGGAGTTCCTCTTCCTGCCCGATGTCGGCGCAGAAGCCGATCATCTCGGCGTTGTATTTGTCCTTGATCCACGACATCAGGACGGAAGTGTCGAGGCCGCCGGAGTAAGCTAAAACAATTTTCATGTGCGGACATTAAACCGCGAAGAGGTCGGAAACGCAAAGTGGAAATGGATTTGAAATCAAGTTTTCGCAATCACTGCGGTCGCGTAGCCGGCGGTTGCCAGTTGAGATGCCAATAAAAATTCCAGAGGTCTTCGAGTTTCACCAACTCAACATGACCATCGGCCAACCCCATGTTAATCGCGCCGGGCATTTTGCCGCTTGCAGGGAAATTGCGCGGCGCGCTGGAAGCACTGCGGCTGCCATGTCGCGCAATCGTGCAACGCCCCATCTGGTTCGGCGACACGCTGAATGGCTGGCCGGTGTAAAGATTGGTGAACGGCAGGTCGGTTTCTTCGGGCCACGCGTCCACCCAATTTTCGTCGAAAAAAACCGGCGTTGACGAGGGTTTTTGGACGTTCGATTCGCGGGTGAAAATCTGCTGTTGTTTCGGATCGCCCTTTTCGGAAAATTTCAAATCCGAATAGAGCCAGCCGTTGTATCCATAGCTGCCGCTGAACATGGTTTTCTTGTCTGAAGTCCACCGCACCCATGCCCGGTCGGCATAGCCTTGTTCATTTCCGCTTGCGGGCGTCGGTTCGTGCAATGGAGCAGAGGGACAAATTAAAATTCCTTTCACTTTCGCATATTCATTCAAAGTTCCCATCCAGTTTCCACCGGGAAACGCTGAAGTTTCAATGCCCGCGTGACGGCTGTTCTCGCTGGCATATATGAAACTGCCCAAAGACAACTGCCGGACATTGTTCAGACAATGCGTTTGTTGCGCCCTCAATTTTGCCCCGGTCAAAACCGACAAGAGCAGCGCCGCGAGAATGGCGATGATGGCGATGACGACGAGCAGTTCAATCAAGGTGAATGCCCGGCTGTTTTCGCGGCGCAAAATTTTCATTGTTGTTGCGTTGCCCGCTCATTTTTCGATCAAGGGGCATCGCCGTTGTTGTTCTTTGTCCACAGCGCGGCGGCGTTGGTCCTCGGCAGGTCGTAACCAATCGTGCTGTTGCGCAATTTCACAACATGACCGTCGAAAAACGCGGCGTTCAATTGCCCGCCGTGTCTTGGAACCGAACGGGTAAAATCGTTTCCCGGATAATCAGCGACATCGCTCGGCACACGAAAATAAGTGCAGCCCGTGGCTGGAATCTCCTGCCAACTGTCATAATCGTCGTCGGGATTGGAAATAAATCCTGCATCCGCGAACACGATGGACTGGCTGGGCCTGGTCACCTGATTTTCACCGGCGGAGCCGTAGACCGGGTCAGGGTTTCCCGATGTCGGGATGATGTGCCCGTATTCGGGATAATTCATGCCGATGCCGAGGGTGTAATTGGTGCTGAAGGACTGGCCGTGGGCATTGATGGCGGATTGAGTCAGGGCGGGGCAACTAAAAACTTTTTGCGACGGAAGCTGGCCGTCCAGCCGGAGCTTGTCCGGCCACCAGAGGTATTGCGGATTTTGGATGACGAAGGTTGCGGCATCATAATTCCAACTGCCCCAGCCGGGAGCGCCTTGTTGCACCCACAACGGGATCATGGTTCCGTTGCTGTCATCCACATATAATTTCGTCGCCATGATGATCTGCCTCATGTCGTTGAGGCAGGCGATGGACTTGGCCCGCTCTTTGGCTTTTGACAAAACGGGCAGCAGCAGCGCCGCCAGAATCGCGATAATGGCGATGACCACCAGCAGCTCAATCAATGTGAACGCGCGTTTCATAATCATTGCCACCCGTGCATCGAATCGTAACGGAAGGTCATTTCGTTCGTGTCGTAGCCTTTATACCACTTCACATGGCCGTCATTGAAAAGGATGTTCTGGCCTTTGTTGTGCGCCTGCCATTCCACGGATGGCGTTCCGTTGTCATCGCCGCCGACACAGTTCTGCGAATAATCATCCTTGTCGCAGTCGTCGGGTTCAAAATACTGGTCGTTGTCAATCGTGTCGCCCGAAAGGACATACGCGGACGGAAACGCGATTGAAGTGTTTTTGACGGAAGCGAAGCCGTCGGCGGCAATCAAGGCCGCGCGCGCGCCGTTGAAATAATTGAAGGCGGACTGGTTTTGCACAGGCAACTGGACGTTTCCGGGACAATGATAAATGTTCGTGCTTTTGGTGTAGGAAAAAATCTGCCGCATCCAGCCGGGTTTTCCAGAACCAGCCGGCGGCGCAACGTCATTTGTGTTCCATGGAATTGTCCCGCCGGATTCGGGATAAAGTTCGCCGTTGTCATCGGCATACATTTTCATGCCGAGGCCGGTCTGATGCAGGTTGGAATTGCAACTGATCGTCCACGCCCTCTGCTTGGCCGCAGAAAGCGCGGGCAGCAACAGCGCCGCGAGAATGGCGATGATGGCGATGACGACGAGCAGTTCAATCAAGGTGAACGCGCCGGTTGCCTTCGGAAAAATTTGTTTTTGAGCCGTTTTCAAAAATCGGCGTCTCCGGTGACTTTTTTGGAGCCGGCGTGCATGTCGAAATAGAGAAAGTTGCGGACGGTTTTGTGGACGGGATTGATGGGCGTGTTGGGATATTTGTCCGCGCCCAAACTGACGGGCGGATTGCCGGGGTCTCCGCCGACCGCCGCCCAATCCAAATCCGCCACCGCCCAGACGTCGCTCAACGGCACGATGACGGCGAGTTGCGCAAGTTTGAGCGGCGGCTGCCCGGCATTTTGCTTGCCGAACGGATAACTGGTCAGCGCCGGAAACTGCGGATCGTCCAATCGCGTGAGTGAATAGCAAAATGCGTGGGCGTAATTATCCGACTCCGCGACATAATGGCCGGAAGTGTTGCCCGGCAAGCCGCTCAAGTAGGCGGGACAGGCCAGAACCTTCGCAAACTTCATCGCCGTCGCCCCCGCTTCGGCGGGCGATGGCAATGAAAGATACGCCGCCAGATAATACGGCAGATAATTTGTCGTCGTCGCGTTGTAATCGGGCATCTCGGTCAGGTCAAGCTGTGCGGGCGAGTCCGGGTTTTGCGGCGACGGCCCCGGCGGCAGAAAGTCCGCGTTCTCGTCACAATACATATGCAAGGCCACTCCCGCCTGCTTGTAATTAGAGAGGCACTGGGTTTGCAGCGCCTTGCGCTTCGCGCCCGCCAGCGCGGGCAGCAGCAGCGCCGCCAGAATCGCGATGATGGCGATGACGACCAGCAGCTCGATGAGCGTGAACGCCCGCATATTTTTTGCCGGCACCGGAAAGTTCATGTCGTGGGTTTCAGTGACGTATCGAATGACAAATTTGTCCAGACTTGTTTTTTTGAATCGCGCGCATCAGCCGGGATTTGGTTTCAATCATCAAGGCAGGCCGGGCCGTTTTGCGGGCGGCGCATAAGTGGCGTTCCATGTGTAAAGCCAGAGGTTGTCCAGTTTGGAGGATTCCACATGACCGTCGGCCAGACCCACATTGACCGATCCCGGAAAGAGTTGATCCGTGGGAACATCGCTGTAAGCGCTGCTTGGGGCAACGCTGTGGCGCGCGATGGTCGCGAGAGTCACACCGCCGCCGTCAGGCAGATTCAGCGGCGACAATTGAAACAGATCCGATGAAGGCGGGTCGGTTGACAACGGCCACATATCCGGCCAGATGCCGTCCACAAACACAGGCGTGGTGGTCGGATGTCGAATGGCCGCGTCGTTCGGAAAATAATTGGGTGCGGAATCCTCTCCTGAAAATTGGACGGCTACCGTGGCGGGATAAAACCATCCGTTGATGGTGTAACTGCCGTTGGTCGCGTGATCCGCCGTGCTAAACCAAGACCAGGCATTTATCGCGGAGCCTCTCACATAGTCATTGAGCCTTGTGTCCGCCGGTTCCGCCGCCGTCGGGCAAAGCCGGACATCCGCCGCCGGGGAGAGGTTCTGCATGACCGCCGGTATCCACACCTCGTGAAGTGCCGGATAGCTAATCGTGCCGTTTTCGTTCATATACATGAGTGCGGACAACGTCAACTGCCGGATATTGTCCTTGCACTTGGTTTCCTGCGCCTTGCGCTTCGCGCCCGCCAGCGCCGGCAGCAATAGTGCCGCCAGAATCGCGATGATGGCGATGACGACCAGCAGCTCGATGAGCGTGAAGGCGGAGGCAAGTCCAGAGTTTTTATCCTCGCTCCTCGACGTTCGACCTTCGACTTTCATGGTCAATTTGCTTTTTTCACGACAAGCATTTCGATGGACGCGGTGTCCGGCTCCAGCGCCAGTCCCCATTCTCCAAGGATTTTTTTCCCGGTGTCCGCGTCAATCGTGCCGCTTTGTATCTGGCGTTGCGTCTGCGGATCCCAGGCGAGTGAAAAATCATAAAAATTCGTCAGGTCCGTTTTGTCCACCACGGGCGTTTTGAGCATTTGCTCCAAGCCGTCGGTGACAACCGACAGATGCTGGTGCGCGAAATAAAGCCGTCCGTTTTTGGGACTAACGTCGTCTTTTTCGCCGGCGTCGCTCACCTTCAATCCCGACGAATTGGGGTCTTCAACCTTGAGCGAGAAAACGTCCGTGTCTCGCGCTTCCACATTGGCCGTGTAGCCGGTTTTTTTCTGAATCGCCGCGCGCAAATGCTCTTCCGGGGCGGACAACGCGGTCACAAGAAAATCAAAATTATTTTTTGGCGCGGACGGCGGAAGATAAACGCGTCCCGGATTGTAGTTGTAAGCCATCGCCATCAATTGTTGAAACGTCACGTTGCGTCCGGCCATCCGTCGTTTGCCTTTGACGTTGGCGAAAGTCATTCCGTTCGTCGGCGATTTTGGAAAATGCGTCGGGCGGACGATGACGAGTCCGGCGGGCGCTTGCTTTAATTTTTGCCGGTTTACTTGAAACCACGCATCCTTGACCGACGGAAAGAAAATCATTTTCACCGCCACGACCGCCGCAATCAGCAGAACCGCGACGACGAGCACAATTGTTTTTGTTCGTGTCATAAAATTTCAATTTTGGAAAAAATCACAAACCCGGCATTGAGTTGGTGATGTCATCCCCGAATTCCGAGGTCACCATCTCGAAATGGCCGTCGGCAAAAATCACGTTCGCCTTGCCGCCATGCCGGTTGGTCAGAGGATCCACGCTCGGCTCCCACCGCCCGTCGTTGATGGCGTTTCCCCCCGAAGGACTGTCGCTGCTGCTGCCCGGCTCTTCCGCGAGCATGATTTTGAGCGCCGGATTGCGGACGGCTGATTGTTTGAAAATGTAAGCCGTGAGATTGCCGGCAGCGCCGGTGAAGACGGAGGACATTCCCAGATTCACCGTGGGGTCAAAATCCGGGTAGGCGCCGATGCCGTAGCCGGTAAAACTGTAGCTGTAAAGATACGGGCCGTCGGGCGTGTCCACCTGCGCCAGCCGGTCGGCGTCGCTCAAGTCAAGCGGACAGCGGAAAAGCGAACGGCTCGCGCTCCCGACCTGCGCCACGATGGGACTTTTTTCGATTGGCGGATAAAGCGCCGTGTTTGTCCGCCAATAAATCCAATCCGCCGCGTTGAACCCGCTGTGCTCCGAGGCGATGCCCGGAAACGCGCCGCCATTGTCGTCCACATACATCATCATGCCCGTGCCAAGCTGCTTCATGTTGTTGAGGCACGCCGCCTGCGCGGCCCTTTTTTTGGCCGCCGCCAGCGCGGGCAGCAGCAGCGCCGCGATGATGGCGATGATGGCGATGACCACCAGCAGTTCAATCAATGTGAACGCCTTCTGTTTCTCCGTTTTCATGCTTTCGATTCAACCGTTTCGCAGTCGCACAGGCCAGCCAACCAAACCAGCCGGCCAGAAATTCTCGCCCGTTCAAATCTCGGGCTGGGGACGGCGCTATTTTCCCGGCCGCACCGCCGGATTGACCCAGTTGCGATGCCATTGCAACATCCACAGATTTTCCAGTTTCACCAGTTCCGCGTGGCCGTCGTAGAACGTCATGTTGATCGCGCCCGGCAGATTGTTCTTCGGGTCAAAATCCGTCAACGCACTGTCGCCGGGCGCGCTGCCGTGGCGGGGAATCACCTGACGCTGCATCCCGGCCGGTTCACGATTGGGATCCACCAGATTTTCCGGCGGCAAATCGGTCGCCTTTGGCCAGGTGTCCGGCCACATGGCATCAAAGAACACGGGTGTTTGCGAAGTGAAACGGATGGCGGACTCGCTGCCAAACTGGTTCTCCGGCGTCAGCCCCCACGCCTCCAGATAGTTCGTGGCGATGTCGGTGTAAAGATAACCGTTGAAGCCAATCGAGCCTTCCCAACTGCTCATCTGCCAGGCCCGCCGCAATCCGCCGTCCACAAATGTGTTTGGCGCAACCGTGACTCCGGTGGCTGGCGCGTTCGGGCAATAACCCAGCGGACTGTAAGGAACATTCGTCGAGGCGAACAGTCGCGGCATCCAGAGCTGCTCCCAGACATAGTTGATGAAATGGCCCTCATCCATCACGTTGACCGTGTGCAGCGTGTTCACTTGCTTGAGGTTGTTGAGACATTCGATGGCTTTGGCCCGATCCTTGGCCCGGCTCAACGCCGGCAACAGCAGCGCCGCGAGAATCGCGATGATGGCGATGACGACCAGCAGTTCGATCAAGGTGAACGCTCGCGGCAAAGTTCGTGGAATGGTTTTCATTTCCGGCCATTACTGGACGTGTCCATCCGGACCACCGCCATCAGGCGTGTTGGGATTGCACCAAAGGCGGTTTTTATCTGGATCCGCCACATCGTTGGCCCAGTCATCCAGCCGGACATAATTCACCGAACCGTCGAAGGCCGATTGAATGCCGCCTTGAGAATGCCGGGCGCTGACACCTTCGGGCGGCCAGTTGGCGCCGTCGTTGAAATAATCCGGATCCGTTTCATCCGTTTCCCAAAACGCGCAATCGGTCGGATGCATCGCCGCCAATTTTACCGATGGAGTTCCCGTATCGTAACCGACGACTGCGCCGTTCATCGCGTAGCTGGAGAGTTGTTGCGGGCGGACGCCGTATTTGGTGCTGGTCGGATCGTCAATCGGGCAAACGTAAAGTTTCGGATTGAGCAGGGTGCTCCACAGCAATCCTTTTTTCAGGACGAACCGCGCCGGGTCGTCGCCTGCGTTCGCATCCACCGTGTAGAGCCAGCCCGGCGGCGAGCCGGAAGCGCCGCCATCCCAATTGGGCATCGGCAGCACGTCACCGTCATCTGCGGCGTAAAGGTGAACCGCGACCATGATCTGTTTTAGGTTGTTGATGTCCGTCGTCTTGGCGGCCTGGTTCTTGGCCCGGCTCAACGCCGGCAACAGCAACGCCGCCAGAATCGCGATGATGGCGATGACCACCAGCAATTCAATCAAAGTGAATGCGCGCCGGGAATTCATTCTAATTCAGACACCGCCAAAACCGGTTTGTTTCAAAGTTTTTGGTATCGTCCTAATGACGCGCTAATGGACGAAATTTGTCCAGCTTAATTTGATTTTTGCAACACTTTCACCGCTTGAAATCCGTCGCCGATAAATTCGGGTTCATAACTATGTTCGTGTGAGTTTCAGTCGAAGTGATGCCTTGAAATCCCATTTTTTCAAGACTGGCCATAATTTCGGGATGAGCTTTGGAGGACTTGGTCAGCATGGCTTTCTCTGCTTCAGCACTCGTCACCACCCTAACTTGGTGAATCAG
>DASXED010000066.1:0-21002 GCA_036490295.1 Verrucomicrobiia bacterium
GACTTTGAAGCGGAGATTGCGCGCCTGAAATCGCTCAGCGTGAAATTTTCTCTGGAACCAATGCCCACGCCGGTCTGTCATTTCGCCATCATCGGCGATCCGGACGGCAACAATATTTTTATTCATAAGCGCAAGACGGAATAATTATGGCAGAAAAACACGACAACGAAGAAATGAGTTTGAAGGAAGCTTCACCGGTTTATGCCGACGGTGACATTGACTTGTTGTTGTTGAAAGACAGCCTTGTGAAAACGCCGTGGGAACGAATGCAGGCAAATGATGATGCGCTGAATTTTGCCGAATCGTTGCGAGCGGCGATGAAAATGCGAAATGCAAAACTTAAGTGAATTGACGCGGAGGTTGATTGCATCGCAAGTCGAGTTCGTTTTGGTCGGCGGGTTTGCGGCAGTGGCGCATGGCGTGACTTTGGTCACGCGCGACGTGGACATTTGCTGCCGGTTCAGCGAAAAAAATTTGATGCGAATTCAAGCGGCATTCGCCAACTTGCATCCGGTTCACCGTTCGCGACCGGATTTGCCATTGCAATTAACGGCAGAGCAATGTGCGGGCTTAAAAAATTTGTATTTGAAAACAGATTTGGGAATTGTTGATTGTCTCGGCAAAGTTTTAGGCATCGGCAATTTTGAGGAAGTTTTGAAAAACAGTGTCGAAGTCGAATTGCCGGTCGGTAAATGCCGGATTCTTGATATTGACGCATTGATTCGTGCCAAAGAAGCAATGGGGCGTGACCACGATAAAATTACAGCAAAACATTTGAAAGAAATTAAAAAGCAACAGCACAACTGATTTATCATGTCCATCCTTGTTAAACCCAAAACCAAAGTTCTCGTCCAAGGCATCACTGGCAGCTTCGGCGCAAAGCACGCGCAACTCTCGATTGATTATGGCACGCAAATCGTCGCCGGCGTCACGCCCGGCAAAGGCGGACAATTTTTTGAACATGGCGGAAAGAAAATTCCTGTTTTCGATACCGTCGCCGATGCCGTGAATCAAACCGGCGCGACGGCGAGCGCGGTTTTTGTGCCACCGCCATTTGCGGCTGATGCGATTCTGGAAGGCGCGGATGCCGGACTTGAACTCGTCGTCGCCATCACGGAAGGAATTCCGGTGCGCGACATGGTCAAAGTAAAACGCGCGCTGCAAGGTAATTCCAAAACGCGACTGATCGGACCGAATTGTCCCGGCGTCGTTACGCCCGGCGAAGGGAAAGATTCGCACGGCGGTTGTAGAATTGGAATTGCGCCCGGTTACATTCACAAAAAAGGAAATATCGGCGTTGTCTCGCGAAGCGGCACGTTGACTTATGAAGCGGTTTGGCAATTGACTTCGCGCGGTGTCGGCCAAAGCACTTGTGTCGGCATCGGCGGCGATCCGGTAAATGGCACTTCGCATTTGGATGTGATAAAACTTTTCAACGACGATCCTGAAACGCATGGAATAATTATGATTGGCGAAATTGGCGGCAGCGCGGAAGAAGAAGCCGCCGAATGGATCAAAGCCAATTGCAAAAAGCCGGTTGCCGGATTTATCGCGGGCGCAACCGCGCCGCCCGGACGCCGCATGGGTCACGCAGGCGCAATTGTCAGCGGCGGCAAAGGAACGGCCGAAGCAAAAATTTCCGCTTTCAAAGCCGCCGGCATCGGCATCGCCTTCACGCCAAGCGAAATGGCGGATACGTTGTTGAAGATGATGTGAGCGTCGTTAAATTGATTTAACGATTCAATGTTCAACGATTTTGTGAGCTTCATTGATTTCATACTGAACCTCGCAGGTTTGCTGCTTTGGATCAACTGGCGTTCGACGCTGTTTGATCCTTTTGAGAAGCGGACGCCCGCGACGCTGGTCGGCGCGCTGCGCCGCGCCGCGCCGACGCGGTTTCGGCACTGGCATCTGCTTGCGGCCATCATCGCGCTGCTGGTTTTGCGCGCTCTGTTTTACTGGCAGATCGGTTCGGAAACGGGCTGGAGCGGAAAACTGGATTTGGGCGTGACCACAATTTTTTTCCGCAGCAATTTCTTTGGCCAGATGTTTTTATTTTCAATCTTCAGTTTCGCGCGGATTCTTGGAATCATTTATCTGTGGCTGATGCTGCTGTCCATTTTGGACGGGCCGATGCCGACGCACCACTTTGTGAAAATGCAGCTTGGCACAATTGACAGCTGGCCGCGCTGGATAAAATTCCTTTTGCCGCTCGCGGCCACCGCGCTGTTTTGGGAGCTGGCAAGCTGGCCGTTCGCGTGGCTGCATCCAAAGCCGGCGATGTCAGCGGCGCACCGCGTTGAAGAAGCGCTGGTCATCGGACTGGGTAGCTATCTCGTCTGGAAATTCGCCATCGCCGCGCTACTCGCGCTGCATCTGCTGGGCAGTTACATTTATTTCGGAAAAAATCCGTTCTGGAAATATGTGAATGCGACGGCGCAGGAACTGTTGAAGCCGCTTGAAAAAATCCCGCTGCGCCTGGGCAAGGCGGACTTTGCGCCGGTCGTGGGAATCGCGCTTGTTTTTCTATTTGCCGAATTGGCGGGACGCGGACTGGTCTGGCTTTACGCGCGGCTGCCGCTGTGAACGCACATTGCGGCCGTCATTCTTTTTTTGCCTTTGGCAGTTTGGCGGTGACGGTGGCCCCGGCGCCTTTTTCGCCCTCGATTGAAAATGTGCCGCCGTGCAATTCCACCAGCCGCTTGGCAATTGTCAGCCCAAGCCCCTGCCCTTGCTGCTCATGCATCTTGCGGTCGAACTGCATATAGGCGCCGATGCGTGTTATTTGTTCGGTGGAAAATCCACGTCCTCGGTCGCTGACGGAAAAAATCACGACGTTGGGCGATTCGCTCAACGTGACGCGCACCGGCGTGCCGGGTTCGGAAAACTTGAAGGCGTTTTGCACCAGTTCGTCGGTGATCTTGGTGAGATATTCCTCGGCCATCGGCACCGAAACATCCACCGCCTCAACCGTCAAATCATCCGGGCGGCCGGCCTGCGCGGCCTGCGCGTCGGCGTGCTTTTGCACGAACGGCGCGGAGTGCTCGGTTTTTCCAACGCGCAGCGCGTTGACGTTTTTAGGGTCGGCGGCGATCAATTCGAGTTGCGCGTAGATCAGGAAATTTTCGATGAGCCGCTGGAGCCGCTCGCTGGATTTGTGGATTTCCTGTCCCATTTCGGCAATTTCAGACGGCTTGAGCGTGGCGGCGGAGGTGGCGAGCAGTTCGGCATTGGAAATGATGCCGTTGAGCGGCGTGCGCATTTCGTGCGGCATCATCAGGCTGATGTGGTCGCGCAGGTGGACGAGCTTGCGCTCGGCCTCGTCGCGCACGGTCTGGGATTTTTTGAGCCGCGCCTCCACGGCGGCGTAAAGCGCGTCGGTGGTGAACGGCTTGGGCAGATAATCGTCCGCGCCCAGTTCCATGCCGTGCCTCATGCCGGCGTTGTCGGCCAGGCCGGTCATCAAAATAAACGGAATCGCGGCGGTCGGCGCCTCGTTGCGCAAAGAGGCCAAAGTCAGGTAGCCGCCCACTTTGCCCATGTTCACGTCGCAAAGGATGAGGTCGGGCAATTCCTTACGCGCCTTTTCAATGCCGTCGGTGCCGTTGGCCGCCTCGACGACTTCAAAGCCGCGCTGCTTCAGCGCCATTTGAATCATCTCGCGCAGCCATTCTTCGTCGTCAATTACCAGGATTTTTTTCACGTGAATTGTCCCAAAATGAAGCAAATTTCATGCCCTTAAGCAAATTACTTTCTCCGTTTTCAGATTTTACGAGCTGAAAATTTATTTTCGTTCGCCCAGCGGAACGTAATTATTGAGCGTCTTCCCGGTGTAAATCTGGCGCGGACGGTAAATGCGGCTCTTCGGTTCTTCCATGATTTCCTTGTAATTCGCTATCCAGCCGGGCATCCGGCCAATCGCAAAAATCACCGGGAACATCTCCACCGGAATGCCCAACGCGCGCATGATGATGCCGCTGTAAAAATCCACGTTCGGGTAAAGTTTGCGTTCAACAAAGTAAGAATCCTTCAGCGCGGCGGCTTCCAAGTGCTTGGCTATGTCCAATAATGGGTCACTGATGTGCAATTTGGACAGAACTTCATCGCACGCCTTTTTGATGATTGTCGCGCGCGGGTCGTGGTTTTTGTAGACGCGATGGCCGAAGCCCATCAATTTTTTGCCGCTGTTCTTGTCCTTCGCCGCCGCGATGAACCTTGAGCCGTCGTCGCCTTCGCGATGGATTTCACCGAGCATTTCCAAAACCGCCTGGTTCGCGCCGCCGTGCAGCGGCCCCCAAAGCGCGCAGACTCCGGCGGAACAACTGGCAAAAAGATTCGCCTGGCTCGACGCAACCATCCTGACGGTCGAGGTGGAACAATTCTGCTCGTGATCCGCGTGCAGGAGGAAAATCAAATCCAGCGCCTTCACAATCTCCGACTTCAATTCATAATCTTCATTCGGCGACGAAAACATCATGTGCAGAAAATTTTCCGTATATTTGTAGGCTTTCTTCGGGTAAATCAACGGCAGTCCCTTCGATTTGCGATACGAATACGCCGCGATTGTCCGCACCTGTGAAATCAATTTTGAGACGATGGCGTCAAATTCCTGCGTCTTGCCCCATTGCCAGCGCATGATTTTTTCGTCGAAGCAGCTCGCCGCGTTGATCATCGCCGAAAGGATCGCCATCGGATGCGCGCTGGCCGGAAATCCTTCGAAATGAAATTTCATGCTCTCATGCAAAAATGAATTTTCCGTCAGCGAATCGGAGAATTGCTGCAATTGCGCGCGAGTCGGCAGCGAACCGTAAATGATCAGATAAGCCGTCTCGACAAAAGTGGATTTCTCCGCCAGTTCCTCGATCGCGATGCCGCGATAGCGCAAAATCCCCTTGTCGCCATCAATGAAAGTGATCTTGCTCGTGCAAGAACCCGTGTTGCCGTAGCCGTCGTCGAGCGTGATGTAGCCGGTCGTCGCGCGAAGCGACGAAACATCCACCGCTTTTTCGCCCTCGCTGCCCTCGATGGTCGGCAGGGTGAAAGTTTTTCCGTCCAGTTCCAGTTTTGCCTCTTTGCTCATGTTTTTTTACGCGTTGATTGATTCTTGTTTCTAACAATTTGCCGATGAAAATAAAAAATGGCAAGCCGCGAAAGTGAAATTTCAAAAAAAATTGGTCCACCCCAGTTGAGATTTGGACAGATTGAAAGGCATATTCAGCCTTATGCAAAGAACCCAAATCTACCAGCCAAAGCGGACGGCGCGGGCGAAAATTCCTTCCAAAAACCCCGCCTTGAAAAATTCGTTTTGACGATTACTTTTTTTGTTGCGCGGATTTGCCGGAATTTAATCAAGATTTCCAAAACTTCTGCTCGACAAAATTTTTTTCTCAATTCAAATAAGACGCAACAAATGGCAAAGACCAAACGCATCGGCATTTTGACGGCGGGCGGCGACAGTCCCGGACTCAACGCCGCCATTCGCGGCGTCGGCAAGACCGCGCTCGGATTTTACGGCATGGAGATTCTCGGCTTTCGCGACGGCTTTCGCGGCATCGTCGAAGACCGGCGGCTGAAACTCGACAAGGGCAAGCTCGCGGGAATTCTCACCGTCGGCGGCACGATTCTTGGCACGAGCCGCGACAAACCGCACCGGATGCTGATTGACGGCCGCACGCGCGACATGACCGCCGTCATCGCCGAGAATTATGAGAAACTCGGCCTCGACGCGCTTGTCTGCCTAGGCGGCGGCGGCACGCAAAAAAATGCGCTGCACCTTTCCAAGGCCGGACTCAACATCGTCACGCTGCCCAAGACGATTGACAACGACGTGGCGATGACGGATTCAACCTTCGGTTTTGCCACCGCGCTCGACATTGCGACCGAGACGATTGACCGGCTGCACAGCACCGCGCACAGCCACCATCGGATTGTCGTCGCCGAAATCATGGGACATCGCGCGGGCTGGCTGACGCTCGGTTCGGGCATCGCGGGCGGCGCGGACGTGATTTTGATTCCCGAAATTCCCTACAGCGTCGCCAGCATCGCCGACGCCATCAAACGCCGCAGCCGGCGCGGGACGAATTTCAGCATCGTCGCCGTGGCCGAGGGCGCGATGAGCGTTGACGACGCGCGCGCCTTTGCCGCCGCCGAAAACAAACGCGAACGCGCGCGCAGCTTGCACGACAAAAAAGAAGCCAAAGTCGAACTTGCCGCGCTCGAGCAGCGCCACACGGGAAACACCATGCGGCTTGCCCGGCAGCTTGAGGAACTCACGCACCTCGAATCGCGCGTGACGATTCTCGGCTACGTCCAGCGCGGCGGCACGCCCTCGCCCGCCGACCGGCTGCTTGCCACGCGGCTCGGCAGCGCGTGCGCCGATTTGATCAATGAAAATGTTTCCGGCGTGATGGTGGCCGCGCGCGGCGACGGCACGGAACCCGTGCCGCTCGAAAAAGTCGCGGGCAAACGCAAAATTGTCCCGCCGAATCATCCGTGGGTTGAAACGGCAAGGCACGTCGGGACTTGCCTTGGCGATTAAGCCTTGATGACCGTTGCGCCCGCCGCCGGGCGCGAGACAAAAATTGTCGCTTCAATCTTTGTTTTCCTTTTGTAGTCGGCGGCGATTTGTTTTGAGATGGCCTCGACATTTTCGGTTTTCACCAGCGCGACCGTGCAGCCGCCAAATCCGCCGCCCGTCATGCGGCAGCCATAAATCCCGCCTTTGACGCCGATGGTTTCTGAAATTTCCACTATGGCGTCCAGTTCCTTGCAGCTCACTTCATAATCGTCGCGCAACGAGGCATGGCTCGCATACATCAGCTTGCCGGCCGTTTCCCAATTAGAGGAGCGGACGGCTTCTGCCGCCCGAACCGTTCGTTCAATTTCGCCGATGACGTGGCGCGCGCGGCGGAAAACCACTTCGGACATTTTGTCCTTTGCGGATTCCAGCATTGCGGCCGTCGCGTCGCGCAACGAGGCGACGCCGAGAATTTTCGCGGCGGTCTCGCATTGCGCGCGGCGGCTGGCGTATTCGCCATTGGCCAGTTCGTGCCGGACGTTCGTGTTGGCGATGAGTAACTGGACGGACGCGTCGGCCATGGAGATGAGCTTCGTCTCGCGCGAGCGGCAATCGAGCAGGAGCAGGCTGTTCTGCCGCCCCATTACGGAAATGAACTGGTCCATGATGCCGCACGGGACGCCGGCGAACTCATGCTCGGCCTTCTGGCAAAGCAACGCCTTTTCAACCGGATTGATTTTTTTACCGGTGGCGGCTTCCATCAAGGTTGCGGTGCAGACTTCGAGCGCGGCGCTGCTGCTCAATCCGCCACCGAGCGGCACGGTCGAGTGCAGCAGCACGTCGAGGCCTCCGGGATTGATGCCGAGTTCCAGAAAACCGGCGATGACGCCGCGCGGATAATTTCCCCATTTCGGGAAACCGGGTTTGACGGGCGCGGACAGATCAACAGTTGCAGGTTCAACGCCGGATATGTCACGGATTTGAATTGTGTTTTTTCCGTCCGTGGATTTGTCGGCGGCCATGACTGCGTAGCGTTCAATGGCCATCGGCAAAACAAAGCCGTCGTTGTAATCGGTGTGTTCGCCGATGACGTTGACGCGGCCGGGCGCGGCGACAATCCAGCGCGGCGGGCGCCCGTAAATTTTGGCGAATTCCTGCGCAATGTCGGCGGCGAGTTTTTGCAGATAGGTCATGGCAAATAAAAATCGCCGGCAACACAAGTTCCCGGCGGATGGTGAATTTTATCAGATCAGGCGGACGGCGGTTTTTTTCCACCGCGAATTGCGCCGAACAGCATCAGGACGCCAAACACGAGCAGGACGATGCCCCAGATGAGATTGATGTTGATGCCGAGGGAAATGGCGTGGTCGGATTTCACCACCGCGCCGTCAATGGCGAGCAGCGCGCCGATGAGCGTGAACATGAGGCCAATCGGCCAGCGAATATCGAGTCCCATAAATTTAATTTTTAATTGTGGATTGCGGATTATTTCACCAGAAAATGAGGTTGAGGATGACGCAAACAATCAGCAGCACGATGCCGACCACGGCGGGCTTTTGATAAATCGGAATGTTATTGTCCACGATTTTCGGCGTGAGCGAATAAACAAGGCCTTTCAAATCGGCATCAGATTTGGTCCGCGCGGTTGCGAGCGAAATCACCAGCGTGAAGGTAAAGCAGACGATGAATGCAACTGCGGCGAGCCAGAAGTTTTGCGCCATTGATGAGGGAAATTCATACAGATTGTGTCCGAGCCAGCCGCCTTTTCCCTCCGCGACCGTCAAACCATGAACCATTGTCGAAGCGCCGATTCCGCAAAAAAGTCCATAGAACGCGCCTGTGCCGGTCGTGCGCTTCCAGAACATCGCCAGCAAGAACGTGGCGAACAGCGGCGCGTTCACAAAACTAAACACGAGCTGAATCACGTCCATCGCGTTGTCATACATCGAGGCGAAATACGCCGCGCCGGCGCTCAACACGATGCCGACCACGGTGATGACTTTGCCCGTCAGGAAATAATGCCGGTCGCTTTTGCCCTTCACAAAGTAAGCCTGATACAGATCGTAGGTAAAAACGGTGTTGAAGGCGGTGACGTTGCCCGCCATGCCGGACATGAAGGACGCGAGCAGCGCGGTCAGCGCGAGGCCGAACAATCCGGGCGGACAGTATTTTTTAATCAGCGAAAGGATGACGCCGCTGTAATAATTTTCGGCGATGCTGTTGTAAAGTCCCTGCTGGATTTGCGTGTCCGTCAATTGGCTCGCCTTGTTGGCGGCGACCAGCGAAAGAATTTTTCCAGAATCCACCTTTTCGCCGAGCGCGTCGCCAACCGCTTTCACGGCGTCAGCATCGGCGGCGCTGGCATTTCTCACGGTGGCAATGGCGTCGTTGTAATTTGCCTGCGAAACAATCGGCGGCGGGATGCGATAATTTTTGTCCGGCATCGAGGTCAATGCGACGGCGATCATGCCGGGAACGATGACGAGGAACGGGAAAAACATTTTCGGCACGGCGGCGACGAGCGGCGTGTTGCGGGCGGCGGTCATGTTCTTTGCGGCCATCGCGCGCTGAACGACGAGGAAGTTGCAGCACCAGTAACCGAATGACAGCACGAAGCCGAGGCCGAAAATCATCGCGAACCAGTCCACGCCCATCGGATTGTTCGCCGGACCGGCCAGCACCGGCCGCCACGCGCTTGTCCAGGCGTCGGGGGCATAGCTGATTCCGGCGTCCTTGAGGTAGAGCGCGGAAGGATTCACAGCAACGGCTTGCAACGAATGATTCATTCCATGCCACCAACCCACGTCTTTCAATCCGAGATAAACGACCGGCGCAAATCCGAGGACAATCATGAAGAATTGCAATACCTCCGTGTAAATCGCCGAGGTCAGTCCGCCCTTCAAGACATAAATCAGAACAACGCCGGAGCAAATGAACAGGCCGAAATTGTAATTCCAGCCGAGAAGCTGGCTGAGCAATTTCGCCAGCGCGTCCATCGAAATGCCCGACGCGAAAATCGTCATTACGGCGAAGGAGATGGCGTTCAGCGCGCGAACCCGTTCGTCGAAGCGCATCTTTAGATATTCAGGAACGGAACGCGCCTTGGAGCCGTAATAAAACGGCATCATGAACACGGCGAGAAAAATCATCGCCGGAATCGCGCCGACCCAGTAAAAATGCGCGGTGGAAATGCCGTATTTCGCGCCGCTGGCGGCCATGCCGACCAGTTCAAGCGCGCCGAGGTTCGCCGAAATAAACGCGAGGCCGGTGACCCACGTCGGAATCGAACGCGCGGACGTGAGAAAGTCCGACGACGTTTTCATGTAGCGCGCGAGCGCCCAGCCGATGCCGAGGACAAAGGCGACGTAAGCGATCAGGATGGTGTAATCAATCCACTGGAGTTGGATGGGTTGCATAAGGATTGGGAAAATTTTTAACGATTTCAGCCGGGCGTGTCAATGCAATTGCTTTCAGCCGTGAACTGTGATTTATTGTCCGCGCAAAATCATATATTTTATGCCCACAAAAATCGAAGAAAAAACGCAGGAACTGTGCCAGACCATCGTCGCCCAGCCGGAAATGGCGGCGATCCGCAAACGCATTGACGCTTTCATGTCCGACGAATCGGCGCGGAGCCAATATGAGACATTGACGGCCAAAGGCCAGGCGTTGCATGAAAAACAGCATCGCGGCCAGCCGCTCGAAAGCGCGGAGATCGCCGATTTTGAAAAGAGCCGCGAGGCGTTGCTGAAAAATCCCGTGGCGAGCGGCTTCCTGGACGCGCAGGAGGAACTTCACGGAATTCAAAGCTCCATCCAAAAACACGTTTCCAAAACGCTGGAGCTTGGCCGCGTTCCGATGGCCGAAGATTTGGAGGAAGGTTCTTGCGGCCACGGTTGCGGCTGTCATTGAGACTGTTTCCCGTTCTCAAAAAAGCAAAATGCCGTGGAGCTTCCGCTTCACGGTGTTTTTATTGCTTGAAAACAAATCGTTCAGGGCCGGAACAGGCTCATTGCATACTCATATTCGGAAGCAGCAGGAGCCGCAGTATTGGCAGCGATATCAGCCCATACTGTCGTAAGACCAAAAACATCCGGTTGTTTGCTGACGCCCTGCCAATTGACATGGCCGTCACCAAATGCGGCATTAAGACCTGCCGGAGTGTTTCCGCTCTTGTGGGATAATCCATTCAAACCTGCATTCATGGTGTCCACCAGCATACTCCTCTTTTGATCAACCGCCGATTGTTTAAACAGCGGGACGCAAATCCAAGTTTTCAATGGCTCTGGGGCGGTTGAATAGAGCGGCCATTGCGGGAAGACCACAGCCCCCGCTCCCGGAATATTCGCCGCCGCAATCTGGGTTGCTGACTGCGGATAATACTGGTATCCAGAACGGATATAGTTTGGATTACCATCATTATTTGCGGGAGAATCCTCACCGTAGGGCCACGGCGCTTTTACCGAATAATAATCCCAACTCAAATTATCAGTCTTTGGATTGCTGGGGCAATAATAAACCTTTCCGTCTTTGATGACCGAGGTGCTCCAGAGGACGCCCAGATTGTAAGGCCCGCCATCGGACTCAAAAGGAGGGCCAATCGTGTTCACAGCCGAAAGACGAACCATTTCATAGGGATACTGCAGATTGGGACCGCCGCTGACACCGCGCCATTTCAATGGTGGCATATAATCGGAATTGTCACCGCAATACATGTTAATGCCCAAGGCAATCTGCCGCTCGTTGTTCACGCAAGATATCCGCTTTGCGCGTTCCTTGGCACTCGCCAGGGCTGGCAATAGCAGTGCCGCCAAAATGGCGATGATGGCAATGACCACCAAAAGCTCGATGAGCGTAAACGCACTCCTATTTTCACAGGAACATTTCAATTTCATATTTAATTTTCAAATATTACTCCGTCAGGCCAGACATTACGGACTGCTCACCCGATAAAAGCCCGTGCTTCCCGTGGCGGTTGTATCCGTGTAGGTTGTCGCGGAAGTGCCATTTGTCAATGTGAGCCAACTTGCATCAGTCAAATTAAGCTTGCGTTGCACACTATACGAGTAAGTTCCGGCTGGGTTCGGGTTCCACGCCAGCGTGACATTGCCTCCATTACGTGAAACGCTTGTCAGACTAATATTCGTTGGCAAAGAAGGTCCAGCGAGCACTTCAACTTTGAAGTTCGGCACGATAAAACTATCGGCCGAAGTTTCAAGTGAATTTGGCCTGATTCCAAATGCATCGAAGCGATGATAGGCAAAATTGGTCTCGGTTACTGAAAACGTCCAATTTGTCCCGCCGCCAGTGATTGAATTTGTGATGATAACTGAATTGACGTCATTGCGCGTCACGGAAAAGACAAGGGTATATTGATCACCGGCGATAAATGCCGGTGCATTGGAGAACATACCTCCCACCGGCCCGCTTCCCACGGGCGCATAATCAGACGTTGATCCCATAAGGTTATTGTCGTTCAGGACATTCCTCGCCAGCACCACCAGATTTGAATTTACGCTGAAAGTCGGGCCAAAATCCAAACTAAGCATATAACCTCTGACATTATTGCCATTTCCCGTGCTTCCACCCGCCGTCGCATCATCTGCCACAACACGCGTGCCGCCATCTGCATAATCATACAAGCCGAAACGAAGGGTGGAATTGTTCGTGAAGGAATTGAACGAACTCGGAGTGAATGGCATCGTAAGTTTCAATGTGCTTCCTATCGCCAGATGAACAGGCAAATTATTGGTTGGTGGAATGTTGGTTGGCGTAAAATAGGCCAGCCACAAACTTGCGCTGCCGGAAGCCGGAGTCAATGTCATGGGCGGGCCGCCAGCACCGCCATTGAGAATATCCAAACTTGCCGAACCAAGGGCAGTATACCAAGAGGCATTGCTGACGGTGACCGGGACAATAGGTTCTGCTATTGAAGGAAAAAGGTCATCTACAACCACGCCGGGCGGCGTGGCTACGGGCGCAGTAAGGGTGACTTTTGCCACCGCAGAAGTAGCCATCGAGCTATCGCAGGGCACGGTAACAATTGCACGATATTGATCTCCGTTATCAGTGGCCAGCACCAAGTTTGGAGTAGTATAACTGGTTAAAGTTGCGCCGGGAATGTTTGTGAATGTGCTGCTGCCGGGAGGAGCGAACTGCCATTGGTAGGTTGGGGAAGTGCCGATTGGAATCACGGTGAACGTATCCGCTATTTCCGCCACATTTGTTTGACTGATGGGACTTATCCCGATGCCAGCACTAATACACTGACCGAAATATGGCGTTGCCTCCGCCCACGTTGAGGCGATGCGCAATTCGTCAAAATTGGCATTTGCACCGGAAGCTACCACAAAACGTCCCGGCCCGGTGGTGCTGGTATCTTCAGCGCCGTCAGTTGTCAATGCTCCCACTTCTGCGTCGGACGGCGGAAAGCTTGATTCGTCGGCTCCAAAACTGTTTGTCGGAGGATTGATCCACAAATCATCAATGTCGTTTGAAACGCCGTTGGTCGCAAACTGCCTTACCACGACAAAAAATGTCTGCCCCGCGCTGATATTGACCGCCGCAAAATTGGTGACATTGGGAGGCACGCCTTTTTGGATTCCAATTTGAATAAACCCGCCATTGGTTCTCGCAAGCAAATCCCAATCTTGGGCAGCGGTGGTGCCGCTGTTTGCCCGATTTAATCGTATAATGATTTGCCCGGCAGGATTGGTGATGTCAGTGCCGACATTGAAGCGGTAAAGGAATGAATAATAGTTTGTGTAACTAAACGGAGCTATGCCTACGTTGAACTGGAGGTTGGTCGCAAACTGATTGCGCGCGTTGAGACTTGGCGACGCACTAATCCAAACCTTGTCTCCAGAAGAAGCGACGAGACCCAGGCCCGTTCCGTCCAAACTGCCAGTTCCGTTGGTGACGGTTACATTCCCAGTCGTGTTTCCCCACCCCTCCGCTGACCCGGTGGTGATACCAGTCCCCAAGTTTCCTGTTCCAGAAATATTGATTGGGCTAAAGAGCCAAGTTACCGCACTCGCGTTCTGGCAAAGAAGAACGCCGGTTGCAAGTGTGACAAGCAGGAGGCTGATTTTATTTTTTTTCATAATTTTTAGTTTAATCAAGAGACGACGCACATTACAAAGTAACCGGCTGTTTGATTGCACCCTACCATCCAAAGCCCGTCTGTCAATTTGAACACAGCCAAGGCTGCAGGCTTTCGGATTTCAAGAAAAATACCACAATCCTGCGTCGCGTCACCAGCATTTTATTGCAAAGATACTTGAAAAAAGCGCACTTTTGTTTTAACCTTTCAAAAAATCCATGTCGAAAAAACAAAAACGAGTGCTGCTGGCGCTGGGCTGGTATGATTACCGCCTGCATCAGGGCATTGAAAAATATGCCCAGGAGCACGGCTGGCACCTTTACGCGGACCTCGCGCGGGAGAAAGTCATCCCGTGGGGATGGGAAGGCAACGGCATCCTGGCATGGCTCGGCGCGGGCGACGACCTTGCGGAATTTGTCACCGCCGCAAAAAAACCGACGGTGGACTTCAGCCTCCGGCGTCCGCAACTGAAATTTCCCCGCGTGCTCGAGGATCACGCCCACGCAGCGCAGCTCGTGGCCGATCATTTTATTTCACGCGGTTTTGTGAATTTCATGTTTTACAGCGACGCCGACAACTGGTCATACGAAGGGCGCGGCAAAGGATTCACCGACGCGCTCAAGCGCGCCGGACACGGTTGCCTATGGCTGCGCTGGCATCAATCACCCGTTTTCACCACGGGCCGCAATGAATGGAAACTGAAAAGAAACTGGCTGGCCGCCCAGATGAAGAACACAACCAAACCGCTCGCCGTTTTCGCCGCCAACGACCAGCAGGCCACGGACGTGCTCGAATCTTGCGAGAGCCTCGGCATCCCCGTGCCGGAACAGGTCGCCATTGTCGGGGCGGAAAATTATCTTCTCGCGCCGGAGGCCATGCGCACGCCCATTTCAAGCGTGGACACCAATCTGGAAACTTTGGGTTATCGCGGCGCGGAACTGCTGGAAAAATTGATGGATGGAAAATCCGCACCGAAGCATCCCATTCACGTTCCGGCCCTGGGCGTGATTGCGCGCAGGAGCAGCGACATTCTCACCATCAAGCATGGCGGCGTGGCCAGAAGCCTGCGTTACATCTGGGAACACAGTCACGAACCGATCTGCGTCAAGGACCTGGTCGGCGTCTCGGCAATGTCGCGGCGCGGAATGCACAAGGCTTTTCTGGAAAACATCGGACGGACTCCCGGTCAGGAACTTCAGCGCGTGCGGATTGAGCGCGCCAAAAAACTGCTCACCGAGTCCGACCTCAAAATCGAGGCGCTCGCCGGAATGTGCGGCTATCAGAGCACGAACAGTTTTTGCATCGCGTTCAAGCGCGCCTGCGGGACGTCCGCCAAGCAATTTCGCGAAACGACGAGAGTGGCCGCACCCCGGCGTTTTTGAAAAGGAGAAGCGGCAGCCCTTGTCCAGATTTGTGCAGATTTTCAGACGCAATGTTCAGAACCGCACCACCAGCGACACGTCCGCGCCGATGTTGTAATTCTCGTAGTTCGCGGCGGAGTTGTCGGACGCCCTGAAGTCCGCGCTGATGAAGGTGCGGAGCGCCACCTTCGGAGTAAAATAATAGGCGCAAGATAAACCGAGGCTGTTGAGAAAATCATTGCGCGAGGCGCTGGTCACGCTGTAAGGATCGCGGGAATAATAAGTATATTCGACACTGTAATAAGGCTGGATGACAAATTTTGGCGCGGGCTGGTAGCTCAATGAAAAAGTCAGGATGTTGTCCAGCCGGTTGTTGACATCGTTTGGCGTTGCGCTGCCGAGCACGGCGGGCACATCCGTGAAATGATAGGCGGTCTGCCAACTGATGGAACCCAGCATATTGTCATTGATTGGAAACAAACGCTGCACCGTAAAGTTCGGAACCCATTCAGTGTAGAATTGTGTGTAAGAATGTTGCGTCACCAGCCGCGTGTAATCCAGTTCGCCGTCCACTTCCCACTTTTCACTCAAACGATATTTGGCGGC
Organism: Verrucomicrobiia bacterium; assembly: GCA_036490295.1. Classification (GTDB taxonomy): domain Bacteria; phylum Verrucomicrobiota; class Verrucomicrobiia; order Limisphaerales; family UBA11358; genus UBA11358. Next base: position 15,587 of record DASXED010000066.1, read on the forward strand.
GATGAAAGCCGTCTGCGCGTCGAAATCCAGATTCAGCGGGCTTTTGAAATTGTAATTATACCATTGGCTGCGCACGCCGACGAGAGGCGTCAGTTTGCCGGAGCCAAATTGGAGCGGCGGCACCGGCACGACGGCGAACTGCGCGGTGTTGACAAATATGACGGCGTGATTGGTCGCCGCGCCGACGAGCAGCGGGTTGCCGGTGAAGAAAGCCTGGCTGTCCAGATAAACTTCAAACCATGTGCGGCTGGGCGTGACCTTGAGGATGCGCTGCGGGCCGACGTCCATGTTTTCGCCGGGATACAATTCCGGCGCGTTGGTCTCGGTTCCAATTCCCAGCAACGGCTGCTGCTGTTTGATGGCCTGCTGCGTGTTCTGCATCTGCTCCACGGCCGCCGGTTGCGCGCGCAGGGAAACCAGCGACAGGCCAAGAAAAAGAAATAAAAAACTTCCGAAAGTCTTTGCGATTTTCATTAGGTTGATTTTTCTGAATGTTGGACGCGCTTGGTCGAACGATTGATTACAATGGCAATTTGCCGGAGTAAATTCCCGGAGCGCCGGGCGTGGTCGTTATATAATTTTGAAGTGGCAACCCACCATAAGTGTCGCCTATTTCTATATTCAATTTGCCGGCTTCAATGGGCGCACTGGTATTAGGATAGTCAGCCACTTGACCAGTTTCCGTTAGGACGGTTATCACGCTTCCCAGAGCAAAGGCTACATTTTCCAAAATGACAGTGTGAGCGCTGATATTGACTGTTTGAAACGACGAGAAATCTTCATTCACGAAATTCGCTATATCTGGAATTCCCGATGAACTATTGAGTTTTACCAAACCGCTATCACTGGGCGACGGCGGCGCTGACACCGACAGGCCATTGGGAATAAAAACCACCGGAACCGTGCTGGGATTTGCCGGATTGGGTTCTCCCGCAACCACCAAACCCGTGTCCACAGCCTTGCCGCTCAAAATCAATTTGTTTTGCGTGCCGATGACATGATTGATCAGCGGCAGCGACGACAGCGGCTGGTTGAATCCCTGCACCAGCAAACTGTGCGAGACTTGTTCGCGCAAAAGAAAATAAAAAACCGGCCCCGGCAAACCGCCGGGAAGAACAAAAGTCATTTGTCCCGCATCCAGGTGCTGTTTCTTGCCGTTGGCAAAATGAACCTCGCCGTGGCCTTCGAGGAGAAGCACTTTGAAACCACCGCTGGGCGTCGTGACCACAATCAGCGTCGTGCCCAGCACGGACGCCGTGGCCGCGCCGGTGCGGATGGTGCCGCCGCCTTTTCCCTTGTCCGAATGGAAAAGCAGGCTGCCCTGCTGCAAGTCAACCGTGCGGTTGGCCTGGTCGAAGGAAAAAATCGTGTTCGCGCCCACGCGCGTGATCGTGCGGTCGGCGGCGACGAGTTCCGCGCGCGAGGATGGGCCGGTGCGCAGCACGTCCGGCATGTCGAAAAGCCCGTTGACGGCGGCGGCCTTGATGGATTTGTCCGACGTGATGACCTGCACTTCGTTGACGACTTGCGTGAACTTGGACTCTTTCAGGTCAGCCGCCGGGCTGTTCAAGGAAAAAAACAGGCCGCCCAGAAAAATTGCCGCGATAAATTTTTTCATAGGTTCTGAATGTCAGCGCTTCCCGCCGCCGGTTTGTTTGGCGCGCACTTTCAATTCTTATAGCCGGAAAACTCCGCAGCGTCAACGGTTTTCCAGCGGTTTCATCGCGGCGAAAACCATGCAAAGACGCGGATAAAACCCGTTTTCATTTCTCGGAAAGAGCGTAGGAACCATCCCAATCTTCCGGCGGCGGCTGTTCAATATAAACCTCGCAGCGCTCGATATACATTTCGCAGAGATAATCTTTGACGCCAATTTCCTTACGCGCGGCTTCAAACTGGTTGGCGGCTTCCGCAAATTTTCTGTTGCGATAAAGTTTCACCGCGTCCTGATATTTTGTCAGCCACGCCGGCGGTGGCAGCGAGCGGTCGCTTAACAATGCAAAAACTTCCACCGGCTTTGATTTGCCTTTCACGGTCAACAAATCTACGGAGCGAAAAATAAACTGCTCGCGCGTCAACGCCTCGACGGTTTCACCGACCAAAATGTCCGAGCGAAATTGCTTGGTCGCGCTTTCCAGCCGCGCCGCCAGATTCACGCCGTCGCCGATGACGGTGAATTCCATGCGTTGCGGATGTCCGATGTTGCCGACGATGACGTCGCCATGGTTGACGCCGATGCCGATGGCCAGCTTTTGCCGGTCGGCGTTGCCGTTCCAGCGCGCGTTCAATTCCGCCAATTTCGGGCGCATTTCCAGCGCGGCGCGCACGGCGCGTTGCGCGTCGTTTTGAAGGCCGCTGCTGTGCGTGTCACCCCACGCGGCCATCATCGCGTCGCCGATGAATTTTTGCAGCGTGCCGCCTTCCTTCAAAACCACCCCGACCATTTCCAGAAAGTATTCGTTGAGCTGTGAAACCAGTTTGTCCGCGTCGCTGCCCTCGGTCATGGAAGTGAAACCGCGAATGTCGCTGAACAAAATGGTGACGGGTTTTTTGAGTCCGCGCAAAGATTCCTCGAACGACCGCTTGTCATCGAGCACCGCCTTCGCGACGTTTTCGGAAACATAGCGTCCGAGAATGTTGCGGTAGCGCAAACGCTCAACCTGCTCCAGCGCATATTGAAAAACGATGCCGAACGCGCCGGTGACGACGAGGCAAAACAATGGCTGCATCATCGGCAAAATCAATTTGTATTTTGTAAAGGCGATCTGGCAGGCAACCAAAAAGACCGCAACGGCTCCAACAAGAACGGGCACTTTCAAAAAGGCGTTGTTGATGCGCAGACAAATTTCCAATGCAACCCACATTAAAAGCAACGACAGCACGGCTTCGAAAATTGATGGCGGCTCGGTCAGCCAGGAATTGTTCAAAAGCGCCGCAATTGTCTGTGCTTGAATTTCCGGTCCCGGCGTCTCGCCAAAAGGAGTCCTGTAAATATCTTTGAAAATTTCCGCAATGGGGCCGACGACGACAATTTTATTGCTAAAAGTCATTCCTCCATTAAACGGCGGTGCCTCCCATAATTCTGGAACAAACATATCTTCTACCGGCAACGGCGTGTAAATTCCAGTGGCACCCTGAAAATCAATAAAATTGTCGCTGGGTGGCAATGAAACTTTGCCTGAAAATTTTTGCACGGCTAATGTAGTCAAGTGGATTAGGTCATCAGGATAGAGATTTGTGAAGCTTTCTGAAGCAAAGAGATTCGGTATTTCAGTGGATTCTCGCGCCAACGATGTGCGGTATCTGCCATGTCGAACCACGCCATCGGAGTCGGGATAGGTATTAACGACACCAATTGTGGATTCAACACCCGGCAATAATAAGCCTTGGTTCGGTGGTGTATATTGCGTGTATTCGCCAACTTGCTTGGTGAACATGGAACCGATGACCACATGATCTTTGTATTTTTGCAATGCCTTGGCGAACACGTCATCACCTTGAGCTTGACTGGCAAAAACAAAATCAAACACCACGACTTTTGCGCCGGCATCCATCAATTTTTCAAGGATCGCGGCATAAATGCTGCGGTTATCCCACGGCCACGGATGCTGCATCAACTGTAATGTCTGAGAAGCGGCGATTTCTTCCGGGGAAAGCTCGGTCAGGCCTAATGAACTGGTCGTGACGCCAATCAATTTAATATCAGGGTCGGGAAGTCTTTCAGAACGCCATAAATAGCGTTCATCAATAAACACTCCCACGGCTTGCTGCCAAAGCACGAGGCTTTGTATCCGGTTTGTCTGCGTCAGCCCGAAGACCAGAAAGCCGAAGACGGCGATGATCCATTGGGCGTATCGAATGACAAACTTGAGCATGAAAAATCCTGTTGCGCGATTTCCGCTGGCTTGTTATTCGCAAGCCCCGCCGCCCGACTCAAGGAAATAATCACTAACCGAACCCGCTTCATTTTTGCATTTTGCGGAATTGACATGATTCCTGCGGCTCTCTAACTTCCTCGCGCAAAGACACGCGCTTTGCCCCGAATGAACGTTCGGGGATTTTTATTGCGTAGGACAGGCATCCTGCCTGTCAACTGAACGGTCAAAGAAAACGGAGACAGGCTGGAAGCCCGTCCTACTTTATTTATGGCAAACACAATTCTCGTCGGCGCCCAATGGGGCGATGAAGGCAAGGGCAAAATCATTGACGTGCTCACCGAACAGGCTGATGTCGTCGTCCGTTCGCAGGGCGGCAATAACGCCGGACACACGGTTTTTCTGGGGCCGAAAAAATACGTCCTGCATCTCGTCCCGTCGGGAATTTTGCGCAAAAATAAATTATGCGTGATCGGCAACGGCGTGGTCGTTGACCCGATTGGATTGGTTGAAGAAATTACCGGCCTGCAAAAAATTGGCGTAAAAGTTACGCCGAAGAATTTTGTCTTGAGCGAAACCGCGCACGTCGTTTTTCCATATCATCGTGAATTGGACGGCGCGCGCGAAATGCTCAAGGGCAAAAATAAAATCGGCACAACCAAGCGCGGCATCGGCCCGGCTTACGGCGACAAAGCGGCGCGCGTCGGTTTGCGCGTGAATGATTTAGTTGATCCGGCACGTCTCAAAGAAAAACTTTCGCGGCGCATCCAGGAAAATAACATTGTCCTCAAATCGCTCGGCGCAAAAACGCTTTCGTTCAAGAAAGTTTTCGGGGAATACAACAAAGCTGGAAAATTTCTCAAGCCGTTCGTCCAAAACACCGTTGTTCTTTTGCACAACGCGATGCGCGACAATGCGAACATTTTATTTGAAGGCGCGCAGGGCACTTTTCTCGACATTGACCATGGCACTTATCCGTTCGTCACGTCGTCGAACACGACGGCGGGCGGCGCTTGCACGGGTTCGGGCGTGCCGCCGCATCGCATGGATCGCGTCGTCGGCGTGATGAAGGCTTACACCACGCGCGTCGGCGAAGGGCCGTTGCCGACGGAGAACGCGGAAATTTCCGACCTGCTGCACGGAATGGGCCGCGAATTCGGCGCGACGACCGGGCGCGCGCGGCGCTGCGGCTGGTTCGATTCCGTCGCCACGCGCCACGCGACGATGGTCAACGGCATTGACGATCTCGCCATCACGAATCTCGACGGCCTCGACACGGTGGAGACGATCAAGGTTTGCGTCGCGTATCGTCACGGCAAGAAGCAATACGACTTTGTGCCGAACGACGCGCAGGTGCTCGCCGAATGCGAACCGGTCTATGTGGAATTTGAAGGCTGGCGCGCGCCGACGGACAAGGCGCGCAAATTTGCCGACCTGCCGCCGAAAGCGCGCGCGTATTTGAAAGCGATTGCGGAACTGACGAATGCGAAATTGTTCATCGCCTCAATCGGGCCGGCGAGAGAGCAAACCATTTTTGTTTG
>DASXED010000073.1:0-7049 GCA_036490295.1 Verrucomicrobiia bacterium
CAAACCAAAGATTGTTGCCTATTTGAAACCGACCTGCGGCTGGAGCCAGGGCGTCCGCGCCGTGCTCAAAAAATACGACCTGCCTTACGAAGACCGCGACGTCATCAACGACCCGTTGCAGCGCCAGGAAATGATCGAGAAGAGCGGCCAGATGTTGAGCCCGTGCGTCGAGATCAACGGCCAGATGCTGCCCGACATCAGCGGCGAGGAAGTTGAAGCGTGGATGCTCGCGAACAAAATCGTGACGCAAAACAACCTCACGCCCGACGCGCCGATCAACCAGCCTTGCGCCCACGAAATGCCGCAGAGTTCGCCGCTGAATTTCGCCGCGCGCCGGTAAAAATTTCTGAATTGCACGAGCCGCGTGGAGCAATCCGCGCGGCTTGTTTGTTTGGTGAATCGTCATTAACCTTGCCGCCATGCAAATCGTCAAATCCGTCGCCGCGATGCAACGGCTCGCCAAAAAGTGGCAGCGCGCGGGAATTAAAATCGGCTTCGTGCCGACGATGGGTTATTTGCACGCCGGCCATTTGAGCCTCGCGAAACGCGCGCGGCAAGCGGTTGGCAAAAGCGGCAAAGTCGTCGTGAGCATTTACGTGAACCCGACGCAGTTCGCGCCGACGGAAGACCTTTCAAAATACCCGCGCGACTTGAAACGCGATTTGAAATTGCTGCGTGAATTGAAAGTGGATGTCGTCTTTACGCCCAACAACGCGGAAATGTATCCAGGCGATAGTGGCACAGGCATCTTGCCTGTGAGTTCGCCGAAAAGACACACAGGCAAGATGCCTGTGCCACTAAAAGAATTCAGCACTTACGTCGTGGAAGAAAAATTGTCGCAGACGATGGAAGGCGCATCGCGGCCTACGCATTTTCGTGGCGTGACGACAATCGTTGCAAAACTTTTCAACATCGTTCTGCCGGACGTGGCGGTGTTCGGCCAAAAAGATTTTCAACAGGCAGCCATCATCAAGCGCATGGTCAACGATTTGAATTTTCCAGTGAAAATAATCGTCGCGCCGACGTTGCGCGGACGCGACGGTCTGGCGATGAGTTCGCGTAACAAATATCTCACTGGTGATTTGCGACGGCAGGCGACCGTGCTTTGGCGCGCGATTCAAACGGCACAAGCCGTTGTGAAAAAATCAAAAACAGTTTCAGCCGCAAAACTGAAGGCGGATTTGAAAAGGTTAATCGAAAGCGAGCCGGACGCAAAATTGGATTATGTTGAATTTTTTGAGCCGGAAACTTTGTCGCCGGTTTCAAAAATTTCACGCGGCGTGCAAATGGCGCTCGCGGTTTTCATTGGCAAAACGCGATTGATTGATAACGCACGGCTTTAGCAAGCCGGAAAGATTAAAGGAATTACTTGTCGTCCATGGCGGCGGTAGATTTTGAAATCGCGATCAAGGGTGAAGACGCGCGAGTTGGCGTGCGTTTCGCTCAAGCGCAGGAGGCAGGCGTCGGCCAGGCTCATCGGCACATTGGCGTAACGTCGCCGCAATGTGATAACGGTTTGAATTTCTTTTTCAAGGCGGAAGGGAATTTGAATGATGCCGCCTTGAAGAAATTCAAAAATGCGGGCGCTCTCACCGCCGCGTGATTCAACAAGATAAACGGCCTCGGCAATGGCGGCTTCACAGGAAAGCAACGGCGGCTGAAGCGATTCAAATTGCCGGACGCACCACGCATGGTGTTCCTCATCCGCGTCGAAGTAGGCCACGAGCGGGCTGGCATCGAGAATTACCGCTTCCATTCGCCGAAGCCTTTCAAGTGTTTTTTGTTGGTGGCGAGATCTTTGACACCGCTGCGCACGCTGCCGCAGGCGGCCTGCATCAAATCATGGCAGGATGGCGCGGCTTTTTGTTTGCGGGATTTTTCCAGCGCGTCGCGGGTGATGGCAGATTTGCTTCGCCCTAAAAACCTCGAGCGTTTTTCCAGCCAGCCGTAGAGATTGGAATCAATTTTTAATGAAATTGTCTTCATGGCTAAAAAGTAATACCGATTTGGCTGATTGACAATATAAAATTCGCGCGCAGACTTTGCCCTGTTGAAACAATTTGATTTTCTCGTTCTCGGCAGCGGCATCGCGGGACTGACGTTCGCGCTCAAGGTCGCGCCGCGCGGGCGCGTGGCCATCGTCACAAAAAAAGACCGCGCGGAGTCGAACACGAATTACGCGCAGGGCGGCATCGCGTCGGTGACGAGCAAGGAAGACTCGTTCGAGCTGCACGTGCGCGACACTCTCGAAGCGGGTGCGGGTTTGTGCAAAGAAAATGTCGTGAGGACGATTGTCGAGGAAGGTCCGGCGCGGATTCAGGAATTGATCGAACTGGGAATGAAATTTTCCGAGCGCGATGCGCCGAGCGCAGGCGGCGGCAAGGAACTTGATTTGGGTCGCGAAGGCGGACATTCCAAACGCCGGATTCTTCATGCGAAGGACGTGACCGGACATGAGATCGAAAGCGCATTGCTCAATGCGATTTCCAAGCAGCCGAACATTTCCATTTTTGAAAACCATCTGGCGATTGATTTGATCACGAGTCGGAAGATTCAAAGTAGTGGCACGGGCGTCTCGCCCGTGCGATCCGAAACTCACGGGCAGGATGCCCGTGCCACTAATCGCTGTCTCGGCGCTTACGTTTTTGACAAGAAATCGAATCGCGTGGAAACATTCTCCGCGCCGGTGACGTTGCTGGCGACGGGCGGCTGCGGCAAGGTTTATCTCTACACGACGAATCCCGACATCGCGACCGGCGACGGCGTGGCGATGGCGTATCGCGCTGGCGCGAGCATCGCGAACATGGAGTTCGTGCAGTTTCATCCGACGTGTTTGTATCATCCGAAAGCAAAATCATTTTTGATATCTGAAGCCGTGCGCGGCGAAGGCGGCATTTTGAAATCGCTCGACGGAAAAGAATTCATGGACGGCGTTCACCCAATGAAATCGCTCGCGCCGCGCGACATCGTGGCGCGCGCGATTGACAGCGAGATGAAAAAATCCGGCGCAGATCATGTGCTGCTCGACATCACGCATCAGCCGGCAAAATTTATCATCGAACGCTTTCCGAACATTTATCAGACGTGTCTGCGCTACGGCATTGACATCACGCGCGAGCCGATTCCGGTCGTGCCGGCGGCGCATTATCAATGCGGCGGCGTGGTGACAAACGTGAACGGCGAGACGGACATCGCGGGACTTTACGCCGTCGGCGAAGTGGCTTGCACGGGATTGCACGGCGCGAACCGGCTGGCGAGCAATTCACTTTTAGAGGCACTCGTTTGCGCACATCGCGCGGCGGAGAAAATTCTTTCAGCTTCGCCGCAAAAAATTGACGCGAAAATTCCATTGTGGCAATCCGGCAACGCGACGAACGCGGATGAACTGGTCGTCGTGTCGCACAACTGGGACGAAATCCGGCGATTGATGTGGGATTACGTCGGCATCGTGCGCACGAATAAGCGGCTGCAGCGCGCGCAGAAGCGCATCGCGAATTTGCAGGAAGAAATCCACGACTATTATTGGAATTTCATCGTGACGAGCGATTTGCTGGAACTGCGCAACATCGCGACGGTGGCGGAATTGATTGTGCAATGTGCGTTGTTGCGTCCCGAAAGTCGCGGGCTGAATTATAATTTGGATTTTCCAAATGCCGATCCGGCGTGGGCGCAGCGCGATTCGGTTTTGCGGAAATGAAATTATTTGTTTTTCGCTGAATCGAGCGAAGCTTTTGCCTGGCTGATTAAATTTTGGAACTGTGTGAATTGGACGGAGGTCAGCGGAATCCTCGGCGTGCTGGCGAATTGCACAAAAAGCTGGATGCCGCCCTGCCGCTGCACGCTGTGCGCCGCGATGAGCAGGCCGGATTTCGTGGCGAATGTCGCGTCGAATGACGGCATAGTGGTCGCGTCGTAAGTGATTTTGGAGAGGGTGTCCAAGCCGCGAATCAGCGAATCCAGTTCGTCATAGTCCACGACCAGAAATCCGTGCAACTGGTTCGAGGCCAGTGCGACGCCGAGGCCGTATTCCTTTTGGCCGCTGTTTTCATCAATGGATTCCTTGCACCGGACCGAAATGACGCCCGCGCTGGTCGTCACCGAGCCGATGTCGCCGAGACCCTTGACGATGACCGTTCCGGTTTGCAATTCAAAGTTTTCAATTTCGGTTTTCGGCGCGTTAGTTGCGTCCTGCGCGGACGCGGCAAAGGCGAACGAGGCGGCCATCAAAATGAAATAAAATGTGCGCATGGGTTCCTTCGATTTGAAAAGTCAGGATTGGTTGTGTTCTGTTTCAAACTCCGGCGGACAGAAAAAGTTGCGCGACTGTAAAAATCCCGCCGCCGGCCTCCCGCTTTTGAGATTGAATTTTTTCCATTTTTGTGGCCTGCTGGTTGGCGCGCGCGGTTAGCTCAGTGGTAGAGCATTTGCTTCACACGCAAGGGGTCGCAGGTTCAAGCCCTGCACCGCGCACCATTTTCAAGTTTCAAAACTGGTCTTCCTTTTCCTTGAACAGCACGTTGAACGTCGTCAGCGAGCCATAACTGCGCGTGATGTATTGTTGCATCTCCACCTTTTCGCCGTCGGAAAGTTTTTCGTGCGCGTTGATCTTCTGTTCCAGCACGCGGAGATTGTTCCGCACCATCACGATCTTGTGGAAAAAAGTTTCCAGCGGCACTTCCTTTGCCTGCAAAGAAACATCCGCCGGATGCAAAACCAGTTTTCCCGCGTGCCAGCGCAAACCCAATTTTTCCACGACCGAATCCGGTTTCTCCAATCCAAGTTTTTCAACCGCCGCCGCGACCGTTTGCTCGACGAATTGTTTCAGCGGCAAATTCAATCCGCTCGCGGACATTTGCGGCTCGGCGGCCTCCAATCCGGCGGCTTCGGGCGCGACGGTTCGTTTGCCATCGTTGAACTGGATGTCCGCTGTGACTTCGGAGATCGTCTTGACCGTGCCCAATCCGTATTGCGGATGGCGGACACTCATGCCGATGTGGAGAGAATCAATTTTCATGGCGAAAATTTATCACAATTTTTGAACGATAGAAAACAGGGAAATGTTCTGTGCGTAGCGGCGTGTCGGCAGACCGCCGCACTTTTGAAAATGAATTGCGGCTTTCTGCCGAAAGCCGCCACGGCGAAAAATCAAGGCGACAACTTTTTCAAAACGCGCTAGGCTCAAGCATCAATGAAACTGGCGGCTGATTTTCACAATTCCCGGCCAAAGAAAATTTCCGTGGATTTGTTCGCGTTCACGCTGACGGAATTGATGGTTGTCCTCGCCGTCATCGGAATTCTTGCCGCGCTTTTGCTGGCGGCAATTTCTCAAGCCAAAGGAAGAGCGTTGCGAGTTCAATGTGCGAACAACGTGCGGCAATTGGGAATTGGTTTGCAGGCTTTCGTGACTGAAAATAATTCTTATCCCTTGTATGTAGGCCGTCCGCAAGGGAGTTGGGAAAACGCATTGCAAAATACTGAGCTTGCCGTTACAGGTTCAACGAATCGTATTCGATATTCAAAATGGATAGGTGAAGGTGTTTGGAAATGTCCCGCCGCCAATACGCCATCTGATTTGCCAGATCATTCGTTCTATACAAGTTACGGCTACAATTCGATAGGCCTGAATGCAAATTTGAAAACAGACACGAACTCACTCGGACTCGGCGGCCATATCTTTTGGCCTCCAGCCCTACCAATAAATGAGTCAGAAATTGCTAACCCAAGCGAAATGATGGCAATTGCTGATGGATTTTACGGAGGTTACGGAACAATTGGAGATGGCTCGTCGTGGTTTGGCCGGACACATGGAGAAAAAGGTTTTTCGGGCAGCACTGCAAGAGCCTATGCGCGTCATCAAGGCAAAGCCAACGTGGTGTTTTGCGACGGCCATGTCGAATCGCCGACGCTGCAATTTCTTTTTGAAGACACCAGCGACGCAGCGTTGTCCCGCTGGAATCGCGATCATCAACCTCATCGCGAGAAATTATCGCCATGAGCGCCACACTTTCCGACCGCTTTGAATTCGAGCGCGCACTTTGGCAAAAAAATCTGACACACGTCGCGGGCGTGGATGAAGCCGGACGCGGGCCGCTCGCCGGGCCGGTTGTCGCGGCGGCGGCGATTCTGCCGTCGCACTGGGCGCAATCCGGTTTGCCGCGCGAACTCGAAGGATTGAATGATTCCAAACAACTCACCAAAACGCAGCGTGAAAGTTTTTTTGCGTTTCTAATTTCTTGCGGCGAAGTGCAATTTTCCATCGCGCAGATTGATGCGGCGCAGATTGACGAAATCAATATTTTGCAGGCGACGCATCGCGCGATGAACGACGCGCTGGCGCAATTGAATCCGCAACCGCAGCACGCGCTCGTGGACGGCCGTCCGGTCAGGACGATGCGCGTGCCGCAGACGGCCATCGTGAAGGGCGACGCGCGCAGTTATTCCATCGCCGCCGCGAGCGTGCTGGCCAAGGTCACGCGCGACCGGCTGATGCTGGGATTTCACGCGCAGTTCCCCGAATACGGTTTTGCGGAGCACAAAGGCTACGGCACGGCCAAACATCTGGCGGCGATTGAAAAGCACGGCGCGTGTGCGATTCATCGGAGAAGTTTCGCGCCGTTGAAGCGGTAATTTTCCCGGCAAAACAAAAAGAAAGAGCCGGATTTCTCCGGCTCTTTTGCTTCCTGAAAACTCCAGAAAAAAACGGTTAGCTTTTGCGGCGAAACATGGTCAGAAAAGCGGTGCCACCCATCGCCGCCAAAGCGAGTATTGACGGTTCGGGAACAGACGTGACGGTGAAATTATCAACGCGGTCAGTGCCAGAAGTGCTTGCCGTGCTACCATTAATTGAAGTTGTAGCCGAATCAACTATTCTGAAATATACAGCGGAAACATTGTTAAGCGCAGTAATTGAACTCAAATCATAGGAAAATGAAGTGTTGTCCAAAGGGTTGGCTGTTCCTGAAGTCCAAGTGACACCTGAAGGAATAACATAGGTAGAACCGACGTTGTTAAAAGTGGTTCCATCGGTGCTATAGGCCAGTTGGAAGGTA
>DASXED010000097.1:0-10456 GCA_036490295.1 Verrucomicrobiia bacterium
GTCACGGCTGAGTAGTTGCTCAACACATTAGCTGGCAGAGCAATGTATTGCCCATTGGTGCCATCGGCCGAAACATCATTAGCAATTTGAGTTAAATCGGCCTGACTGCCGCTAAAGCTGGCGCCATTCATAAGTGTTGCATTTGCGCCACTGACAGAATCGGTGGCAGTGATACCGCTTGTTTCATTGAAACTATAACGGTTGACCAAAGCAGGCTGAGCCCATGCCGTCAGTTGCAGGCTGGCAAAGGCAGCGCAGCACCAAAGCAGCGCTTTTGATGTAGTTGAACGATGTGTTTTCATAGGTGATGTTTTTGTTGGATTGACTGGATTTTTTATCAAATGTCTGGTTTGCTGATTAAAATTTGAAATAAGGGTCGGGACCAAAACTGTTGGTCATATTTTGAAATTTTCGCCATTCCACATGACCGTCAAGAAAATCTATATTTCCACCTGCAGGATTCACGCCTTGCAGATGGCTGGTGCGCTGAACAATGCTTGGCGGCAACCCTCCAACCGTGATTTTTGCATAATTGCCTAGATAGTTGGCCACGACGTCCACAACGATAGGTATGTCCGTCGGTTTATGCGAGGCGTCTCCTAAAATAGTGGTCGCCTCATAAACTCCAGTTGCAAGGCCAGGCCCATTTGCATTCACATTGGGTGAACCCGGCAGCAACCAGACATAACCGGTGATGCGGAAGGTGGGTGGATTATTGTGGTTAAACCATGTGTCAAAATCCCAAGTATTGGTAACATCAAATGCCGCGTCAGACGGGCAATACCAGACGTCTTCATTATTGGCGCCCTCTGTCCACATTGCATTAATAAAGGCTATGTCCAAATCCCACGGCCAAGCCCCGTGACCATATTGATGAGGATAAGGACCAATGTTGTATGCAGGCGGGTAGCGCAAATCCATCGTTTTATTATTGTTGTCATTGCCATACATCTGCATAGAAGTTCCCACTTGCCGTAAATTGCTCATGCAAGCCGCGCGTCTGGCCTTTTCTTTGGCGGCGGCCAGCGCCGGGAGCAGCATGGCCGCCAAAATGGCAATAATCGCAATCACAACCAGCAGTTCAATGAGTGTAAATGCCCATCTATCATGGCGGTGCTTTTTTATGGTTATTTCTTCAAATTTGCGCGTCATGATTTTATACGACTACAATGCGTCTCAATGCCTATAACAATTCGTAATGTGTCTGGATTTCTTCAAACTCTATCATTTGAAGCCGGCTTCCAACAACGCCATTTTACGCATATTTATCGCCAATTTGCGCAGGCGCGTTTGGAAGTTGCGCCAGCTTTCATTGCAGGCTTAACTTGACTTCAATCTTTTTGGCTGATGACGAATATTCTTGGCATTTCCGCGTTTTACCACGACAGCGCGGCGGCGTTGGTGGTGGATGGACGCATCATTGCGGCGGCGCAAGAGGAACGTTTCACCCGCAGAAAACACGATCCAGACTTTCCAACGAACGCCGTTGCCTGTTGTTTGCAAGCCGGCGGGATTCAAGCCGATCAGCTCGATTATGTGGTTTTTTACGAAAAGCCATTGCTCAAATTCGACCGGCTGTTGGAAACCTATCTCGCCTTTGCCCCGCTCGGTTTTCGCAGTTTCCGGCTCGCCATGCCGGTCTGGCTCAAAAGCAAAATCCATTTGCGGCGCATTCTGCGGCAACAATTGAAATCCGCCAGCCGCGCAAAATTTGTTTTTACCGGGCATCACGAAAGTCACGCGGCGAGCGCGTTTTTTCCAAGCCCGTTTGAAGACGCGGCCATCCTGACCATTGACGGCGTTGGTGAATGGAGCACGGCGGCCATCGGCGTCGGCGAAGGCAACCGCATTCGTTTAGTGCGCGAATTAAAATTTCCCCATTCGCTGGGATTGCTTTACTCGGCGTTCACTTATTACTGCGGATTCAAGGTCAACAGCGGCGAATATAAACTCATGGGACTCGCGCCCTACGGCCAGCCAATGTTTGCGGATTTGATCCGCGCTCATCTTGTTGAAATCAAAAGCGACGGCAGTTTCTGGATGAACATGGATTATTTCAATTATTGCCAGGGACTGACGATGACCAACGAGCGGTTTCACAAATTGTTCGGCGGTCCGCCGCGCAGCCCGGAATCGCAGCTTGAGCAACGGCACATGGATTTGGCCGCCAGCATTCAATCCGTGACCGGGGAAATTTTTCTGAACATGGCGCGCGAAGCGCAACGCCTCACGAACAAGAAAAATCTCACGCTCGCCGGCGGAGTGGCGCTCAATTGCGTGGCAAACGGAAAACTTTTGCGCGAAGGAATTTTTTCAAACCTGTGGATTCAACCGGCGGCGGGTGACGCCGGAGGCGCGCTGGGCGCGGCGCTGTTTGTCTGGCATCAACTGCTTGAAAATCCGCGCCAGCCGGAAAAAACCGATTCGCAGCAGGGCAGTTTTCTTGGCCCAAAATTTTCCAATGATGAAATCTCTCAAGTTCTCGACGCGCAAAAAATTCCCCGCAAAAAATTCAACGATGAAAATGAACTGCTCGATGAAGTCGCCGGTTTTCTCGCCGCCGGAAAAATCGTCGGCTGGTTTAACGGACGGGTGGAATTCGGCCCGCGCGCGCTCGGCGCGCGAAGCATTCTTGGCGATCCGCGAAATCCCGCAATGCAATCGGCCATGAACGTCAAAATAAAATTTCGCGAGAGTTTCCGTCCGTTCGCGCCGTGCGTTTTGAAGGAACGCGCTTCAGAATTTTTTGATTTGCCGTCGGAAGTCGAAAGTCCCTATATGCTGCTGGTCGCGCCGGTTTTGGAAAAACATCGCACGACGATTTCAGAAGTTGACAAAAAAACGATGGCCGGCAATTCCGATTTATGCAAACGCGTCAATGTCATCCGTTCGACGCTTCCGGCAATTACTCATGTGGATTACAGCGCGCGCATTCAAACCGTGGACGAGAAGCGGCATGGCAGATTTTACCGGTTGCTCAAAGCGTTTGAACATAAAACAAATTGCCCGGCGCTGGTGAACACCAGTTTCAACGTGCGCGGCGAACCGATCGTGTGTTCGCCCGCCGACGCGCTGCGCTGTTTTCTGGCGACGGACATGGACGTGCTGGTGCTTGAAGATTTTGTTTTGCAAAAGGAAAAAATGCCTGAAACTCTTTCCGTCAAAGAACGGGCAAACTATTTGGCAGCTTTTGAACCGGACTGACGCCCATGAAATTTTCCGACTTGCCGCTAAACCCGTCGCCGCGAATGTTGCGCCAATTTTCCGCAGCGTGGCTCGCGGTTTTTTTCATAATGACATTGCGCGCGCTGGTTCACGGCCATCGCGATTATTGTTATGTCTTGGGCGCAATTGCATTGATTGGTTTCATCGGCTTGTTGAAACCATCCGCCGTTCGCTGGCTGTTCATTGGCGCAACGGTCGCGGCATTCCCCGTCGGCTGGTTGATGACGCAGTTGATGCTGGCCGTCATGTTTTATCTGGTGCTGACGCCCATCGCGTTTTTATTTCGATGGCGCGGGCGCGATGAATTGCAGTTGAAACGCAAGGCCGGACAATCCACTTTTTGGATTTCGCGAGGCGAGCCGCCGAAGGCGGAAAAATACTTGAAACAATTTTAAGGCGCGGCAATTATTCCACACCCATGAAAAAACAACCCGGTGAATTTGAGAAAGCGGCCGCAAGTTCGGGCGGCAATTTTTTTGCCGAGTTGTGGGGTTTTCTCAAGGCAAACAAGAAGTGGTGGCTGGTGCCGATCATTGTCCTCTTTCTGATTTTTGGATTGTTGATCCTTCTGTCCAGCACCGGGCTGGCGCCGTTCATTTATACTATTTGGTGACTTCGCGCGGTGGCGCAGCCGCAAGTTTGGCGCGCAACGCCTGCGCGTATTGGAGCGCCAAGGCGTTGGTGGGATTTTGTTGAAGGACTTCTTCAAACTGCGCAAGCGCGTCGGAATAATTTCCTTCCTTCACCAAAGCCATGCCCAGATTCAACCGCGCTTCGGCCAAACCCGGCATGATTCGCACGGCTTCGCGAAATTGTTCCGCCGCGTCGGCCGGTTTGCCTTCGCGTCCGAGTTCCAGGCCGTAAAGAAAATGCGCCTGCATCAAATCCGGCGATATTTTTGCCGCCTCGGCATAATGTTGTTCCGCTTCAGCATGGCGTCCCAAGGCTGCGAAACTTTGCCCGGCCTCGACATAAAGCATCGCATCCGAAGGACTCAATTTTATGGCGTCATCAAAATTGGTCGCCGCCGCCTCAAACCAGCCCCGGCTTTGGCAGAAACGCGCCAGAGTCGCCAGTTCCGGCGCGCGATGAATGCGGTTTGCCAGCATCTTGCGATAACAATCTTCCGCTTCGGCCTTGCGCCCCATTGACTCAAGAACCTGGCCGAGGCCAAGCCAAGCCAGACCAAAACGCGGCTTGATGGCCAGCGCGCGGCGGTATTCGTGGATTGCTTCGTCACGCCGGCCCAAGTTCACCAACGACAGCGCCAGGTTTTGCAAAGCCCAGACATCCTCGGGATCCAACTGAAATGCACGGCGGAATGCAGCCGCTGCATCTTCAAATTTCTGCCGTTTCGCCAGAATAACCCCAAGCTGCGCCCAATCTTCCGAACTGCTCGGAAGCAAATCCACCGCGCGTTGCGCATTTGTCAAGGCGCCGGCCAAATCGCCGGAAGATTGTTCCAGCGTCGCCAGTTGTTCGCGCAAAAACGGATCGTCGGGCGCGGCGGCCACGGCGTCTTCACAAATTTTTTCAGCCGATTTTATTCCCGCCGGTTGCGCCGCCGGCGTTAATTTTTCCAGCGACGCTTTCAAAGCGTCCATTTGCGCGGCGTGATTGACCTGGCCGGTGAACGGCGGGTCGCTCAAGCGGACAAAAATATCGGACAAAGCCGCCTGTTGATTCCAATCCGACCATGCCAGCCGCCGCGCGCAATCTGTTTCCGACGGCCACGATTGGTTTGCGGCGGCGCGCGACGCAATTTGTTCGGGCAATAATTTTTCAATCTGCGGGACGAGCGTCCGCGCCAAAAGATAATTGCCGTCAAAATTCAGATGGACGTGCTCGTAAAAAAGATTTTCACCCGGCAATCCGTCTGGACTTTGCCCCGCAAAAGCGCGTTCAGAGTCTGCCAGCAAAATATGTCCGTCCTCGCGGTTGGAAACCGTCTGCCGTATCAAATCGTTCAGCCGGCTGTCGCAGCGGAAGCGCAGCGTGTCCAGGTCGCACGCGGCATCGAAATTTTTTTGCGCATCGGCTGTTTCGCCCAGCGCCAGCGCGCACGAGCCTTCGCGAAAATGAAGTTCCGCGACGCTGCCGTCAATTTGCTCCGCCTGGTGAAACCATCCGGCCGCGTCCGAATTTTTTCCATCCGCCCGGGCTTCGATGCCCTGCCGGTAAAATTGGTCCCATTTTGCCTTGTCCGATTCGGATAATCCCGGCCGGTGCGCCGACGCAAACGGCGCGGAATCCTTCAAATTGACGGCGACGGTGCTTACGACAATTCCCGCGCCGCCGCGCCGCCCGATGTCAATGATGTCCGCGAGGTTTTTTTCAAAATGATCATAAACGGCATTCATGCGCGGATCGTCCGCGCGCACCTGCTGATTCAGGAACATTTCCATTCCGCCCCATTCGCTTTTGTCCGGCGGCGGCTTTTGAATTTTCTGGCGGATGGCGTCAATGAGTTGTCCCGTGCGCGTGGCTTTCAAGGCGAGGTTGGCGCGAATCAGCGGAAGCGGCGGTGTTTGCCGGCCAAAAACCGTGCCCGCGCCAAACGGCCCGACGACTTCGTTGTTGCCCATGTAAATCACCCAAATGTCGCCACCCGCGCCGGCGCAATCGCGGGCAATCGGGAGAATGACATTGGAATTGATTCCCGTCATCGCGGCGTTCACCACTTCAAACCGCACGCCGGGATAGCGCAATTCCAGCATGGCTTGCAACATTCGCGGCAGGCCAAAACTCGGTTGCGGATCGCCAAAGGCCGCTGACTCGCCAAAAACAAAAATCCGCACCGTGCCGGGCGGCTTGGCTTGTGGAATGAAAATTGGCGCGGGCGTTCGCGCCATTTCCGCCCCAAAAAAACGCCAGCCGAACTGGTTGTTTTGGATGAAAACTTTTTGGCCGTCGTGCAACGAAGGCAGCAGGAACGCCGTTGGATAACCAAAGCCAATGAGCCGCAAAGCCAATTCCATGAGGCAAAGAAAAATAATCGGGACGCCAATCGCAACGAGCAGCCGGAAGCACCACAATTTCCGGCCGGAAATTGGCGGCGGCGGATTTGCGGGCATAGATTTTTTTTGCCGAGGATTTTTCATGGCCGGGTCAACTCTGGCTTATTGTTCGCAGCCTTGATTCTGTTTTGTCAAGCTGATTGAACCAGTTGGCCTTCCCTCGAATTGGTGGACAAGTGTCGGGTGATTCACCACTTTGCAAATTTGGATGAAGTTTTTTAACCTATCCGCCTTCCGTAAGCCCTGCGATACGCCAGCGGACTCATCCGTTTGCCTGCGCGGAAATAACGGGCAAAATGCTGGATGTCGGAAAAGCCGAGTGATTCGGCAATTTGCCCCACCGGCAGTTCGGTTTCGACGAGCAACTTCACAATTTGATCCGTCCGCACGCGCCGGACGTATTCGTGGATGGAGCAACCGACCTCCCGCCGGAATTTTATTTCCAAGGCGCGGCGCGACAGCGCTGCGGCGCGCGATATGTCCAAGACCATCATGTTTTCGCGGGCGTGGTCGCGAATGAATTGCAATGCCCTGGTCACGTGCGAGTCGGACACGGCCATGATGTCCGTCGAATGGCGCGCAACCACATGAGTCGCCAGCACGGTGATTTTTAACGGCGCATACCGCCTGCCGCGCAACAACCGGAACAACACCAGCGCCGCTTCATAGCCGGCGCGTTCGAAGTTGATGGCCACGCTGGACATCGGCGGATCGGAAAGGCCGCAAACCACCTCGTCATTGTCCGCCCCCAAAACACCGACGGCGTCGGGCACCGCCAGATTTGCCAGTTTGCAAGCCTCAATGACTTGCCGGCCACAGTCGTCGTTGCAAGCCATCAAGCCGACGGGCTTGGGCAGAGATTGCAGCCATGCCGCCATTTTGTGGCGTTCTTCGCGCCACACATAGGCTGCGGGCGACAAAGTCGTGTAGTCATGAACTTCAAATCCCGCTTCACGAATGCGCTGGCTGAAAAATTCCCGGCGCAAATCCGACCAACTGAAAGATTCCCGAGGCAAAGTCCAGGACGACGCGTTGCCGTAACCGCAGTAGGCGAAATGCTTGAATCCGCAGTGCAATAAATGTTCCGCGCCGATTTGACCTATCGTCGAGGAATCCGTCACCACGTTGACCAGATTGGGAACTTCCGTTTTGCTGTGCCCGATCACCACCGCCGGAATTCCCAGGTCGAGCACTTCCTCCAGCTTGTCCACGTCCCGCAAAATGATGCCGTCCACGTCCAGCGCCTTGAGCTTGGGCCACGCCTTTTCCAATCCGCCCGGCTCCCAATAAAAAGATGACGTGCCGTAATGATGCGCGCATTTTGCGATGCCGCACAACAATGCCCGTCCAGACGCGCGTGAAGATTCGACCAAAAGCCCGATGGTGGGATTTTTTCCAATGCGACGCTTCAAAGCATCCTTTCCATTGTTTGCCTTTTTGAAGACAGTTTGATGCAAGAGCACTTTTTCCGGGTTCACAATTTGCAACTATAAAAGAAAGGCCGCCGAAAGCAACTCATTGGCCCCACCGCAACGTCCTGACCACGATGCTCATTTTACTTCTGGCGAATTTTTTAAGACTTTATTCGCCGGCAATGTTGAAATCGAATTTGTTTTGGCCACGGGCGGTTGAATCATCGCCGGAGCAGTCAATTTTTGATACGCCAGAATTCCCTTCGCAATCGCCGCCGCCATTTGTTTGCGATAAGTCGCGTCATAAATCTTTTTGCCTTCCGTCGGATTTGTCATGTAACCGCCCTCGATCAAAATCGCGGGCATCGTCGCGTCGCGCAGCACGGCGAACCGCGCGCGCCGCACGCTGCGGTCTTCGACGCGCAAATTTAGCACGAGTGACTTTTGGATTTGATAAGCGAGCAGCAAACTTTTTTGCTCGTTGCGATTGGCAATCGTCGGGCCGGAACCGCCGCCTTCGCCCTGCGAGTTCGACGAAGCCGCGCCGGCGGGCGTGATGCAATAAGTCTCCGGCCCGGCGACTTCATTTTTTCCGGTTTGCGCGGCGTTGAAATGCAGGCTCACAAACAAATCCGCCCTGGCCTTGTTCGCAATCGCCGGACGTTCGGGCAATTCGACATAAGCGTCTTTGTCGCGCGTGAGAATCACGTTGAAGCCGGATTTTTTTAGCTGGTCGCGCAATTCAAAGGCCAGCAGCAGTGTGTAGGTTTTTTCGCTGCGACCAAAAAATCCGAAACCGACGCGGTTGCCCGAATCTTTTCCGCCGTGGCCGGGGTCGAGGCAGATCGTCGTGATTTTTTTTGCGTCGGCAAATTTCGACGGAAAAATCAAAGGGCGGAACGTTTTGTCCAAGTCAAATTGCGCGACGAGCGGCGCGCCTTTGTCCACCGCCGCCGGAAATGACAGCGCGACGTTGACGCCGTTGATTTCCGCCGTGCTTGAATCCTTGGCGAAGACCAGCCGCGCCGAGCGGTTCGTCGCCCCAAATTCCGCGCCGCGCCGGAGCCAGAAAGTTTTCAGGCCGTTTGCCTTTGCCCAATCCGCCAGCGGAACGTAATTCTGGCCGTTGATGAAAGCGCCGCGCGAAATCAGCGGAAGCAAAATCCCGAGCAGCAAAAAAAATCGTTTCATCGCCGCGCAAGTTGCCTTCGCGATGCGACGGTTTCAATTTAATTCTGTAGCAGCCGAGGTAACGAGGCTCAAATAAAAAAGTCAGAGCCTCCTCACGTCGGCTGCTACGCTTAAAAGTTGATTTCCGGCGGCAATCGTTTTTAATTCGTGGCTCTATTTTGAAATGAACATCCACGAATATCAGGCCAAACAACTTCTCGCGAAATACGGCGTCGCCGTGCCGCTGGAAATTCCCGTTTTCAATCTCAGCGAAGTCCGCGCGTCGGCGGAAAAAATTACTGCGAGCGGTTCTTCGCGCGTCGTCGTCAAATCGCAGATCCACGCGGGCGGACGTGGCAAGGGAACTTTCAAATCCGGTTTTCAAGGAGGCGTGAAGGTCGCGGCGTCGGTGGACGAAGCGGTTGGCTTCGCCGAAAAAATGCTCGGCAATATTTTGGTCACGAAACAAACTGGCGGGGATGGACGCAAGGTGCAGACGCTGTTGCTAGCGGCTGGCGCGAAAATCAAAAAAGAATTTTATCTCGCCGTGTTGCTGAACCGCGAGACTTCCCGTCCGCTCATCATGGCCAGCACCGAAGGTGGCATGGACATCGAGGAAGTCGCCGAGAAATTTCCCGAAAAGATTTTCAAGGAAACGATTGATCCCGCCGTCGGCATCATGCCGTTTCAGGCGCGGAAAATTTCCGCCGCGCTCGGCCTCAAAGGCGATTTGTTCAACGCAGGCGTGAAACTCATCACCGGCGTCTACAACACTTGGTGGGAATGTGACGCGGCGATGGTGGAGTTGAATCCTTTGGCCGTAGTTGAATTGGCCGACGGAAAAGAAACCGTTGTCGCGCTCGACGCAAAAATTTCGCTCGATGACAACGCGCTCTATCGCCACAAGGATATTTTGGAGATGCGCGATTTGAACGAGGAAGCGCCGCTCGAAATCGAGGCGTCGAAATTTTCGCTCAATTACATCAAGCTCGACGGCAGCATCGCGTGCCTCGTCAACGGCGCGGGCCTCGCGATGGCGACGATGGACATCATCCAGCATTTCGGCGGCAGCCCGGCGAACTTTCTCGACGTTGGCGGCGGCGCGAGCAAGGAACAGGTCACGGCGGCGTTCAAGATCATTTTGAGCGACCCGAACGTGAAGGGCATCCTCGTGAACATTTTTGGCGGCATCATGGATTGCAACGTCATCGCCACTGGCATCGTCGCGGCGGTGAAGGAAACGGGCTTAAAACTCCCGCTCGTCGTCCGGCTCGAAGGCAACAACGTCGCCGCCGGCAAAAAAACTTTGGCCGAATCCGGCGTCGCCATCATCACCGGCGATTCGATGGCCGACGCGGCGCAGAAAGTTGTGAAGGCGGTTGGAAAATAAAATTATTCCGAATGGAATGAAATTTTACATTGAAACCACAATTCCGAGTTTCTATCACGACACCCGGCGCTCGTTGGAAATTCGTTCGCGGCGACATTGGACGCGGCAATGGTGGGAGATGCCAAAACCGGGGGCAATTTTGGTCACCGGCTATTCAGTCGTTGCCGAACTCACGCTGACGCCGGGCGCAAAAAGAAATCGCGCACTGGCCATGGCGCGGCAACTGCCGGTTTTGGAAGAAA
>DASXED010000099.1:0-5188 GCA_036490295.1 Verrucomicrobiia bacterium
CCTGCGGATTTAGAATTTCATTTTCGTGTGCGTAAAACCAGTCGGCAAACTGGCGGCGTTCCTCGCGCGGCAGTTGCAACAGGGTCTTTTCGATTTGTTCCACGCTCATGGCGGTCAATTTACAACTTGGATTAGGATTTGCGAACAAAAAGATTGCAAGAGACAGGCCGGCATTTCGACCGGCGCCGCGTTGAATTTGTTTCTCCATTCGCCGTTCTTCCTTCATCATTTCCCCGATGACATCGCCCAACGCCGAATTGCTCCGCTCACTCGGCCAGCTCGCACGCGGACTCTCGGCCTTGTTCTGGGGATTGCCCGCCACGCTGGTCATCTGCGCCGAAACCGAGCGCGCCACCTGGCTCAAACCGTTCGGCATGGTTCCCGCGCTCGTCGCGACCGGCCTGCTGCTCTATGGTCTCTGGCAGATGGGCCGTTTTCAAAAACAGGAGCGGCCCTGGCGCAGCGCCCTCGACCGCGCGAAGCTGCCCGGCGTCGTCAACTTCGGCCTCTGCCCGTTTCTTTACTGGCAGAACAAGATGCCGGCGCAACCGTTCTTCAACGCGGCGGTTTTCGTCCTCGCGCTCTCGGCCATCCTTTTTCTGTTCAACCTGAACGTCGTCCTCAAGCAGCTCGGTGCGATGCTGCCGGACGAAACGTTGCGTCAGGAAACGCGGCAGTTCACCGCGTTCAACCGCTGGCTGCTCGTCGCGCTGCTGCTGTTCGCCATGGCGTATGTCGTCCTGCTCCACGATACGCGATTGCCCGTCGCGCTCGGCGCACTGTTTCTCTGGGTCAACCGTTTCAGTTTCTGGGCGCTGACATTTTTCGCGCTGCTGCCGCTCGCGATGACCATGGCGCTCATCTGGAAAACCAAGGAAACCATCCTCGACAGCGTTTTCGGCTCGCGGCAATAAATAAGTAGGAGTCGAGGTAACGAGACTCAAATTTTTCTTTTTAGAACGCGTCTTCGGAAGAAATGAGACTCCTTACGTCGTCTCTTACAATTTTCAGCGGCAAACATCGCTTGATTGCACCACGCAAATCTTGCTACCGTCACCACCCTTTTCACATGAAACCAAACGTCCTGTCCAAAATGGGCCAGCGCACCGCTGTGCCGCCAATCTCCTGGCTCATGCACGCGGCGCTCTCGCGACCAAAACTCATTTCGCTCGCCGCCGGTTTCACGGATAATTCCACTTTGCCCGTCGAGATTTCGCGCAAGCTGCTCAATGACATTTTGCGCTCGCCCAAGACCGGTCAGCCCGCGCTGCAATACGGCATCACCGCCGGCGAAAATAATCTGCGCGAATTAACGGCAAAACATTTACAAAAACTCGACGGCGCAAATTCCGCGAACAAAGGTCATTCGCCAGCCCGCGTCATGATTACGGGCGGCTCGCAGCAACTGCTTTACATGACGATCGAAGCGCTCTGCGACGAAGGCGACCTCATCCTCGTCGAAGACCCGACCTATTTTGTTTTCTTGAGCATCCTCCAAAGTCGCGGCATCAAAGCGCGCGGCGTGAAACTGGAACGCGACGGAATTGACCTGGTTCATCTCGAAAAAGTTTTAATGCGGTTGAAAAAATCCGGCGAACTCCGCCGCGTGAAGGCGCTTTACCTCGTCACCTATTTTCAAAACCCGACCGGCGCAACGACTTCGCTCGCGAAAAAATCCGCCGCGCTGAAATTGTTGAAAAATTTCGAGCGCGCCGCCGGACATCCGATTTACCTGCTCGAGGACGCCGCGTATCGCGAACTGCGATTTGACCACGGCGACGACGTGCCGACCGCGCTGACGCTGCCCGGCGCGAAAGAGCGCGTGATTTACACCGGCACTTACAGCAAGCCTTATGCGCCCGGAGCGCGCGTCGGCTTTGGCATTTTGCCGGAACCGATTTTCACGACCGTCCAGCGCATCAAGGGCAACCACGATTTCGGCACAGCGAATTTGCTGCAACAACTTTTGGCGGCTGCGCTGTCTTCGGGACTTTACGACAAGCACGTCGCGAAGGTGCAAAAAAATTACGCCCGCAAGTCGCGCGTGATGAAGCTGGCACTTGCGGAACATTTTCCGGCGAACGTGGAGATCTGGGAATCCGGCGGCGGACTTTATTTCTGGGCGCGATTGCCGCAGGGAATTTCCGCCGGCGTGAAATCAAAAGTGTTTCAATCCGCGCTGAAAGCCGACGTGCTCTACGTTCCCGGCGAACTCTGCTACGCCGACGATCCGTCGCGCGCCAAGCCGGACCACGAACTGCGCATCAGCTTCGGCAGCGCGAACGAGGAAAACATCCGCAAAGGAATCGCGCGGCTGGGCAAGGTGTTGAAGAAATTTATTTGAACTGTCAGTGATCCTCAACGATAACATTTATGAACCATGGTTTTTCGGGGTTAAAACCGTGAAGCGTTTGAAAAGCTATATCTCTATTATTTTTAGCATCTCGAATTCCAGCTCCAAATAATGGCGTATCCAGCCATTGATTGCCGACTTTGTCGCACCATGCTAAAAAATCTTTTGGGTCAATGCCTAATGTGCTGCATAACTGCAAACCCAATTTCCGCGTCTCATCAATGTTCATGATCTGTGTCTGCGTTTCAATTTCTGAAGCATGGTCAAGATCATTTCTATTCAAGCAATCAACACTGATGAGAACTGCGGCATATTGAACCGTCTTGTCGTTTTCGTTCAAAATAACTGGCAAGCCGTTTGTTCGCCCGTGTTGTTCCACTAACCAATGCTGACCGTATTTGTCTATGAAACCACCTAATTTTTTGAGTCCTTTTATAGCCACTTTGCATTGCTCAAGATTGGTCAATGTAAGAAGGTTTATCGGTTTGTTTGTTGGTTCAGTCGTGGATGCTTCCTGTGCGCCTAACTTGGATAGATAAAAACAGATTAACAAAACGACTATCAAAAATGTTTTGCTGAGATGATTTTTATTCATTTGATAATTTTTACTTTGCGCCTGGAAAAAATTTTGTCTAGCGCGAATTCAACCCGGCGGCCAGGCCATGTGGCGTCCGCCGAGAATGCGGCACGGTTTCGCCGCCGTCCGCGCCGTCGGTCATAAATCTTCCGGCTCAAGTCCGGTTCGCTTGGCGATGCGGGAAAGCATTTTCGGCCCGATCTCTTCGCCGTCGTGAAATGCAAAAACAAAATCCGGCCAGCTTTCCCGCGAAAGAATCCGATGCGACGTGCCGCGTTGACGTTTGATGCTCCAACCAATGCGAAGCAATGCGGCCAGAACTTGGCGGGATTTGCGTGAACCCCACTGGCTCATGCGATGGAAAACAGTTCGTCGCCGGCAGGAACCGGCTCGCCGTGTTCAAAACGGTCGGCCAGCACGCGCAAGGCGAGCGCCTTGGCTTTGGCCAGCGCGTCCGCTTGGGTTTTTCCGTAAGCCATGCAGCCTGGCAATTCCATGACTTCGGCAATCCAGCGGTCGTCCGCTTCGTGCTCCAGTTCGATTTTCAGATTCACGGTTTGAAGTTAATTCAATTTTTTGATGCTGTCGAATTCAAAACTGCCGTTCACGTTCAACCCGGCGGCCAGGCCATGTGGCGTCCGCCGAGAATGTGGACGTGTAGGTGCGGCACGGTTTCGCCGCCGTCCGCGCCGTTGTTGATGACGAGCCGGTAGCCGCTTTTCAAATCCAGTTTCTTCGCCACTTCGTCGGCCTTGAGCAACAGATGGCTCAACAATTTTGCATCGTCGCCTGTCGCCTCGCCGATTCGCGGAATCACTTTTTTGGGAAAAATCAAAACGTGCACGGGCGCCTGCGGATTGATGTCGCGGATGGCGAGAACCAGATCGTCTTCAAAGACAATTTCCGCCGGAATCTCGCGGGCGATGATTTTCTCGAAAAGAGTCTTCATCAAGTTTTGAGTTTTGAATTCTTAATTTTTAGTTAAAAGGCGCAGCAACGCGAATGGCTTCAACTTAAAACTTAAAACTACTCGACGACGAGCGCGCACTCGTTCTGCTCCGGCTCGGCGGTCAAACAGCCGCGCAGATATTCGACGACTTGTTCCTGCATTTTTTCGCAACGCGCGCTCCAGCGTCGCGCGCCCGCGAGCTGCTTGACGCAGCCGCGCAGTCCGCGAAAGCGCAGCACGCGCGGGGACTGGCGGAGTTGCTGGCGCAGTTCGTCGCGCAATTTAGGAAAAAAGAAAAGTTCCAGACTGTCGGCAGATTGCCGCGCGAGCAGTCCCAGATCGGTCTCGATGATTTCCTGCGAGCGCGCTTCGAGTTCGCCGGCGCGGATGGTCAGGCCGAGGCCGCGCAGGACTTTTTCCAGCGCGCCGGCAAATTCGCCGACGGTGACGGTTTCGCGTTCGAGTTCGACTTTGAAATAGTGAAACACCGACGCGGCGGCGTGACGCAGCATTTCCGGGTCGAGCAATCCCTCGGAGTTGCCGACGATCTCGATGGAAATCATTTCGGCGGAGCAGGGGACGCTTTCGCCGTTGGTGAGTTTGAAAAGCAGGCAGTCGGATGACAATGCGATCATTTGTTGGCCTCCAGTTTTTTGACTTCGGAAACGAAGTCGGTTGCTTCCTGAAACCGGCGATAGACGCTGGCGAAGCGGACGTAGGCGACGTCGTCCAGTTCGCGCAGACCTTCCATGACGAGCTTGCCGACGAATTCGCCCGGAACTTCGCCCTCGAATTTTTCCGTCACGACGGCGACGATGTGGTCCACGAGGTCGTCAATCGCCTTCGGGCTGATGGGACGTTTCTGGCAGGCTTTTTTGATGCCGGACAAAAGTTTTTCGCGGGAAAATTCCTCGCGCCGCCCGTCGCGCTTCAAAACCATCAGCCCCTCGTGCTCGACTTCCTCGTAAGTGGTGAAGCGGTGGCCGCATTTGGCGCATTCGCGGCGGCGGCGGATGGTCGCGCCTTCGCGCGAGGCGCGCGAATCAATGACCTTGTCGTCCTGATCACCGCATTTTGGGCAACGCATAAAACCACAGCTAATTGTGGTTGCATATTTGTAACACACTGGATTTTGTGGGTCAACACACAGTTATTCACATTGACTTAAATACGGAAAATGCGTATTTTAGTTTGATGCAAGCAACATTGACTGAACTTCAACGGCATCCGCGCAAAGTGATGCGTCCTTTGCACAGCGGAAAAAGCGTCGTCATCACCGAGCATGGACGGACGATTGCGCGGATTATTC